>NZ_VIRS01000014.1 GCF_006912135.1 Cryptosporangium phraense
GGGCTCCGGGGCTATCGACGGGGCTCCCTGGTGCAGGGAGCAGCGGTCGCCTTCGTGAGGGACTCGGTTCCGGCACGGCCGGCCCGATCGGGTCGCCGCGCCGCACCTCGGCTCTTCGGCGTTACTCGTGCTCACTCCACCATCCTGACTCACTCCCGCACGCACAACGCCGGGACGTCCGAACTGTCGTTGTTCGCGTAGCCTCCCGAACGAGAGACCGACGGAAGGACAACGGTGGAACTGCCCCGGTCGTTCGCGGGTGCCCCCGCCCTACCGATCGACGCCGTCCCGACGACCGTCCGCGCCGCCGCCCTCGCCTCCCGCGGGTCCGGCGAACCGGTCGGCGGCTACCTCTACGACCTCGCCGCCGCCCAGACCCGAGCCACCGCCCTCGTCGACGCCCTCCCCGGCACCGCGACGGTGTGCTTCGCGGTCAAGGCCAACTCGTACCCCCCGCTGCTCGCCGCCCTCGCCGAGCGGATCCACGGCTTCGAGGTCGCGAGCGTCTCCGAAGCCCGCCTCGCCGTCGCCGCCGCCCTCAAAGCCGGAACGACGCCCCGACTCGTCGCGTCCGGCCCGGCCAAGAACCCGGCGATGCTGGCCGGCCTCCTCGGCCCGGAGATCCCCGACGGCGCGCTCACGGTCAACGTCGAGAGCCTGCTCGAACTGCACCGCCTCTCGCGCGCCGCCGTCGCCGCCGGACGTCACGCCCCCGGCCGCGAGGTCCCGGTCGCCCTCCGGGTCAACCCGCGAACGAGCCCACTCCGGATCGAACACACCCACGGCCTCACGATGGGCGGCCTGCCCAGCCCGTTCGGCATCCCCGAGCCCGAGATCCCCCGGGTCCTGCGCGCGCTCGGCTCGCTGCCGGGCGTCCGCTTCAGTGGCTTTCACCTGCACGCGGTGAGCGGCAACATGGACGCCTCCCGCCACGCGGACTACGTCCGCGGGGTCGTGGACTGGTCTGTCCGCACCGCGGACGAGCACGGCCTCCACCTGCGGACGATCGACGTCGGTGGCGGGCTCGGGATCCCGTTCGAACCCGGGCCCGAGTTCGACGTCGCGGCCTTCGGAGCCGCCCTGCCCGACCTGGGGGACGTCGAGCTCGTCCTCGAACCCGGCCGCTGGATGACCGGACCGATCGGCTGGTACGCGACCGAGGTCGTGGACGTGAAGCACTCCTACGGCGAGGTGTTCGTCGTGGTCCGCGGCGGCATCAACCACTTCCAGCTCCCCACCTCCTGGGAGATCCGGCACAACTTCGCGGTGCTGCCGGTGGACGACTGGCCGGTCGGCCTGCCCCGCCCGTCGGCCGAGCGCGTGCCGGTCATGGTCTCCGGTGAGCTGTGCACCCCCGAGGACGTGCTCGCGCGCGAGGTCACGGTCGAGTCGGTGCGGGCCGGTGACCTGCTGATCTTCCCGAACGCCGGGGCCTACGGGTTCGAGTTCGCGATGCCCGCGTTCCTCGGCCAGCCGCCGGCCTGGCGAACCGCGCTGATCCGCCCGGACGGTCCGACCCTGAGACCGCGTCCGGCGAGCCGAGTTGACGACCTGACGAACTTCCGCTGAGGTTAGGCAAGCCTAAGTCCACATCGACCTCAGGGGAGTCCCCCCACCATGACCGTGCTCAGCCAGGTCGACGGAATACTCGCCCGCCAAGCCGCCCGGGAGTCCTCGGCCCGGACGTACGCGAGACACTTCCCGATCGTCCCGGTCCGCGGCGAAGGCATGACGATCCACGCCGCGGACGGCCGGACCTATCTGGACTGTCTGTCCGGAGCGGGCACGCTCGCGCTCGGGCACAACCACCCGGTCGTCGTCGACGCGATCCGGCGGACGGTCGACTCCGGCCGGCCGCTGCACACGCTCGACTTGTCGACACCGGAGAAGGACGAGTTCGTCACCGAGCTGTTCGCAACGCTGCCGGACACCGGCTACAAGATCCAGTTCTGCGGCCCGGCCGGCACCGACGCGGTCGAGGCGGCGATCAAGCTCGCCCAGACCGCCACCGGCCGGACCTCGGTCGCCGCGTTCACCGGCGCCTACCACGGCATGACGCTGGCCGCGATGTCCGCGTCCGGGGGCGTGGCCGCGCGCACCGGGACGAACCTCGACGTCGTCCGGCTGCCGTTCCCGTACCCCTACCGGTGCCCGCTCGGCCTCGGCGGGGTCGCCGGCGAACACGCGTCGGCCGCCTATGCGGAACGCCTGCTCGACGACCCCAACAGCGGCGTGCCGCTCCCGGCCGCGATGCTGGTCGAACCCGTGCAGGGCGAGGGCGGGGTGATCCCCGCTCCGGACGACTGGCTGCGCCGTCTGCGCACGCTCACCCAGCAGCACGGCGTCCCCCTGGTGGTGGACGAGATCCAGACCGGCGTCGGCCGCACCGGGACCATGTGGGCGCACGAGCGGGCCGGCATCCGGCCGGACGTCGTCGTGGCCTCGAAGGCGATCGGCGGCGGACTGCCGCTCGCGGTCGTCCTCTACCGCGAGGACCTCGACGTGTGGGAGCCCGGCGCGCACGCCGGGACGTTCCGCGGGAACGTCCTCGCGATGGCCGCGGGAGCGGCCACGCTCCGGTTCGTCCGGGAGAACGACCTGGCCACGGCGGCGGCAACGAACGGCGCGCGGCTCCGCGACGGTCTGGAGAAGCTGACCCACCCGGCGATCGGGGACGTCCGCGGGCGCGGGCTGATGCTCGGCGTCGAACTCGTCGACCCGGACGGGGTGCCGGACCACCTCGGCGCCCGCCCGGCCGCGTCCGCGCTGGCCGGACGGGTCCGGACCGAGTGTCTGCGGCGGGGTCTGCTCGTTGAACTGGGTGGCCGGCACGACGCGGTGCTGCGCCTGCTGCCCCCGCTGACGATCACCGAGCCCCAAGTCGACGCGGTCCTCGACCGCCTCGCCGACGCCTTGCGCGCTTGCGAGTGAACGCACTCACCCCTTGCCAGACCGGGGTGGGTGCGAGGGAGTGTCTAGGGATGCAAACCACTGATCGCGCCTGGCGCGAGGCCGGGCACGCGCTCCTCGTGCGTGCGCTGGCCGAGCTGTCCTACGAGGACATGCTCTCGCCCGAGCCGCTGGGCGACGGTGCCTACCGCGTTTCGCTGGCGGCCGAGTACACGTTCCGCGCGGTACGCGGCGGGTTCGAGAGCTGGCGGATCGATCCCGGGTCGGTCCGGCGCAACGGCGTGCCGGCGTCCGACCCGATGGAGTTCCTGGTCGACGCGCGGTCGGCGTTGGGGCTGGACGGGCCGACCACGGCCGAGGCGCTGCGCGAGCTGGTGGCGACCTGGTCGGCCGACGCGCTGCTCCGGCGGTCGCTGCCGACCGCGTCCGGGCTGGCCGACGCGTCGTACGTCGATCTCGAGCAGGCCCAGGGCGGTCACCCGGCGATGGTCCTCAACAAGGGCCGGCTCGGCTTCACCGCCTCCGACGCCGAGGCCTACGCGCCCGAGGCGGGCCGCACGCTCCGGTTGACCTGGATCGCCGTGCATCCATCGCTGGGGGTCTCCGCGGGGGTTTCTCTGGCCGACGAGCTCGATCCGGACACCACGGCCGCGTTCGCGTCCCGCGCGCCGGACGGGTACGTCTGGCTCCCGGTCCACCCGTTCCATCTGGACGTGGCGGTCCGCCCGTTGTTCGCGCCGTACCTGGCCGACGGACGGATCGTCGAACTGGGTGAGGCTCCGGACCGGTACCGGGTGCTGGCGTCGGTGCGCACGCTGGTGAACGTCGACCACCCGGCCAAGTTCCACGTGAAGGTGCCGCTGCTGATCCGGAACACGCTGGTCTGGCGGGGGCTGCCGGCCGGCCCGACGGCCGGGGCGCCCGCGGTGTCGGCCTGGCTGCACGCGCTGCAGGCGTCGGATCCGTTCCTGGCGTCGCACGTGGACCTGCTGGGTGAGGTCGCGTCGGTCGCGGTGCGCCACCCGCTGTTCGACCGGATCCCGGACGCGCCGTACCGGTACCACGAGCTGCTCGCCGCGGTCTGGCGCGAGCCGGTGGAGACGTATCTGCGGCCCGGCGAGCGGGCCCGGTCGCTGGCGTCGCTGCTGGTGACCGGCTCCGACGGGGTCGCGCTGGTGGCCGAGCTGGTCGCACGGTCGGGCCTCTCGGCGGTGTCCTGGGTGCGGACGTTGCTGCGTGTCGTGCTGGCCGCGCCGCTGCACGCGCTGCACGTCCACGACCTGGCGTTCTGTCCGCACGGCGAGAACACCGTCGTGGTGTTCGGGCCGGACGACGTCCCGGTGCGGACGATGCTCAAGGACTTCGCCGAGGACGTGAACCTGCTGCCCGGGCGGGTGTACCCGGGGTTGCCGCCCGAGGCCGACCGGCTGCTGCCCCGGTGGTCGGAGGGGGAGCTGGCGCACTCGATCGTCACCGCGGTCTTCGCCGGGGTGTTCCGGCCACTGGCGGTGCTGGTGGGGCCGCTCGGGATCTCCGAGCCGGAGTTCTGGGGCCTGGTGCGGGAGGCGGTGGAGGAGTACTTCGAGGCGGTGCCGGAGGCGGCGGCCCGGCGGAAGGAGTACGGGCTGACCGCGGACCGGGTCGAGCGGATCTGCCTCAACCGCGAGCAGCTCACCGGCGGCGGGTTCCACGACCGGGCCGAGAAGGAGGAGTTCGAGATCGTCTCCGGGACGGTGCCGAACCCGCTGGTGGTGCACGGGTGAGTGCGCTGGCCGAGGCGGCCGAGGTGGTGCTCGCGCTGCCGGACCTGTACGGCCGGCTGGTGGGGACCAGGCTGGCCGGTGACTTCTTCCGCGCCGAGGTGGCCGCGGCCGGATACGGCGGGTGCGACTACCTGCTCTCGGCCGACGTCGACCTGCGGGCCTTCTCGTCGTACGCGGGTTCCTACGGTGACCTGGTCCTCCGGCCCGACCTGGGCACCGCCCGGCCGTTGCCGTGGCGGGACGGGGCCGTTCTGGTGCTGGCCGACGCGGTCTCCCGTTCCGGGGAGCCGGTGCCGGTGGCGCCCCGCCAGGTCCTCCGCTCGCAGCTGGCCCGGCTGGCGTCCCAGGGGTTGACCGCGTTCGTCGGCACCGAGCTGGAGTTCCTGGTGTTCTCGGAGTCGTACCGGGACGCGTTCACCGCCGGGTACGCCGGGCTGAGCACCGCGTCCAGGCACAACTCCGACTACGCGCTGACCGGCCTGGGGGAGATGGACGACCTCGTCGGTCGTCTGCTGCGAGGGATGGCCGAGGCCGGGCTGCGCCTGGAGTCCGCGCGCGGGGAGGTGCACCCGGGCCAGTACGAGATCGTGTTCCGCTACGCGGAGGCGCTGTCGGCCTGCGACGCCCACGTCTTCTACAAGATGGGCGCGAAGCAGATCGCCGAGGCCAGTGGGCGCGCCCTGACGTTCATGCCGAAGTACGACGCGGGCGAGGGCAACTCGTGCCACGTGCATTTCTCGCTCCGGGAAGATGGCCGTCCTTCACTGGGCGATTCGGCGTTGGGCCAGTTCGGGGAGCACTTCCTCGCCGGGGTGCTGGCCTGCGCACCGGAGCTGACGCTGCTGAGCGCGCCGACGATCAACGCGTACAAGCGGCTGGCCCCGGAGGCGTTCGCGCCGACGTCGGCCACCTGGGGCTACGACGACCGGACCCGGGCGATCCGGGTCGTGGGGACGGGCTCGTCGCTGCGGCTCGAACACCGCATCGCCGGTGGGGACGCGAACCCGTACCTCGTGGTGGCGGGGATCGTCGCGTCGGGCCTCTACGGCGTCGAGCGGTCGCTGCCGTTGGCCCCGCCGAGCGCTGACGGTTCGCCGCTGCCGCGGACCCTGGAGTCGGCGGCCCGGCTCTGGCGGGAGAGCGCGGTGGCGCGGGCCGCGTTCGGCGACGAGGTCGTCGATCACCTGGCGGCGGCCGCGGACGCGGAGCTGTCGGCTTTCGCCAACACGGTCACGGACTGGGAGCGCCAACGTGCCTTCGAACGCCTCTGAATCGGCGGCCCTGGCCGGGCGGGACAGTGCTGTGCTCGCCGAGTTGCTGCGGGTAGCGCTGGATGCCCTGGCCGCCGGCGCCCGCGACCGAGGCGGTCCGGCGCCGGCCGGAACGCCGGCCGTGCTCGACGCGGCCTGGCGCAACGCGCTCGGCGGTGCTCCCGGGGCCGAAGCCTTGCGGGAGCTCGTCCGGGTGTTCGCGGCCGGGTCGGTGGATCCGGCCGACCCCTGGTGTGCGGCCCATCTGCACACGCCCCCGTTGGCGCTGGCCGTCGCGGCCGACCTGGCCGCCTCGGCGCTCAACCCCTCGCTCGACTCCTGGGACCAGGCCCCGATCGCCACCACGCTCGAACCCGCCGTCATCGCCGAGCTCGCCGCGCTGGCCGGCTTCGACCCGGCCACGGCCAGCGGCGTCGTCACGACCGGTGGCTCCGAGTCGAACCTGCTCGGGCTCCTGCTGGCCCGGGAGAGAGCGATCCCGGGCGCGGTCCGCACCGGCCTTCCGGCCGGCCGCTACCGGATCTACGGCTCCGCGGTGACGCACTTCTCCGTCCACCGCGCCGCCGGGCTCCTCGGCTTCGGCGAAGACGCCGTCGTCCCGGTCGACACCGGGCGCGACCACCGGCTCGACCCCGACGCCCTCGACCGCGCGCTCACCGCCACGACCGACCACCCGATCGCGATCGTCGCCACCGCCGGTACCACCGACCTCGGCGCGATCGACGACCTTCCGGCCATCGCCGAGGTGGCGGCAAAGCACCGGGTCTGGCTCCACGTCGATGCCGCCTACGGCGGGGGAGCCCTCTTCTCCGAGCGCCTGGCGCCACTGCTCAGCGGCCTCGAACGAGCCGACTCCGTCGGCCTCGACCTGCACAAACTCGGCTGGCAACCGGTCGCGGCCGGCATCTTCCTCACCTGCTCGGCCACCAACCTCACCGCGCTCGCCCGCCGCGCCGAGTACCTCAATCCGGCCGACGACGAGGACGCCGGGTACACGAGCCTGCTCGGCCGCTCGCTGCGCACGACCCGTCGCCCCGACGCGCTCAAGATCGCGGTCACCCTCCGGGCGCTGGGCCGCGACGGCCTCGGCCGGCTCGTCGACCGTTGCTCGGCGCTGGCCCACCACGCCGCCGCGGCCGTCGAGGCCGAGCCCGCCCTCGAGCTCTACCAACCCCCGGTGCTCACCACGGTCGTCTTCCGTTACCGGGCGTCCGACGAGGTCAACGCCCGGCTGCGCCGTGCGTTGCTGGCCGCCGGCCGGGCGGTCGTCGGCCGGACCGAGATCGACGGCCGCGTGTGGCTCAAGCTCACCCTCCTCAATCCGGACGCCACGGAGGCCGACGTCGACGGGCTGCTCGCGGCCGTACTCGACGCCGGAGCGGCGGAACTCAAGGCGGTGCGATGACCGAACCCGACATTCTGAACCGGCTTCTCGGGGACATCCCCGACCAGAGCCGGACCCCGAGAACCGGCGCGCCCACGACCGAGGGCGTCGCCAACTCGCTCGCGGTCCAGGCGCTGTTGCGCTGCTGGCTGCGCGAGGCCCGCGCCCCGGTCGCGCACGCCGGGGACACGCTGCGGATTCCGCTCCAGGTCGCCGGCGTCACGGTCGCCGCCGACGTGCGCTACCGCTCGCCGACCGGCTGGCACCGGTTCGGGCCGGCCCGGTTCCCGTCCGGCGTCAACGTGGACGCCACCGTGCTGGCCGCTCTGCTGGCGGCCGAGGCCAACTCGCACGGCTCCCCGAGCGACCTCGTCGAGCAGGTCATCGACTCCACCCGCCGGCTCGACCGCTACGTGCGGGCCCGGGCCGCCACCCCGAACGGCGACCCGGAGTCCCCGTTCCTGGTCGCCGAGCAGGCCCTCGTCGCCGGCCACCCCCTGCACCCGACGCCGAAGAGCCGCCCCGGGCTCTCCGACGTCGACGAGCTCGGCGCCGCTCCCGAGCTGCGCGGTGCGGCGCCGCTGCACTGGTTCGCGGTCGACCGGACGCTGATCCGGCACGGGTCGGCGACCGGCACCTCGGCGCTCGACCTGATCGCCTCGCTCGCGCCCCCGGGCGTGCACCAGCCCGCCGGTACCGCGCTGGTCCCGGCCCACTTCCGCCAGGCCCGCTCGCTGCTGGCCCGGGCCGACGTCCAGGACCTGATCGGCGACGGGCGCGTCTACGACCTCGGCCCGGGCGGCCCGGCCTGGTCGTCCACGTCGTCGGTGCGGACGCTCTACCGCGCGGACGCCCGGCTGATGCTCAAGCTCTCGCTGGGCGTCCGCATCACGAACTCGCGGCGGGAGCACCTGATACCGGAACTGATCCGCGGGGCGGAGGCGTACCGGCTGGTGGAGGCCGGCCTCGGCCGGCTGTTGTCGGCCGAGCACCCGCGGTTCCGGATCCTCGGGGACCCGGCCTGGGCCGCGGTGCCCCTGCCGACGGAAGACCCGGCCGGGCAGGTCGCGCTGGCGGTGAGCCTGCGCGACAACCCGTTCGGGCCGGACGCCCGGGTGGCCTGCGTCGCCGGGCTGGTCGCGGAGCGACCCGACCTGCACGACCAGCGGTCGGCGCTGACCGTGCTGATCGAGGGCCTGGCCATCGGACGTCCGGCCGCCGCCGTCGCGGTCGAGTGGGTCCGCCGCTACGTGGACGAGGTGATCGCGCCGGTGGCCTGGCTGCACGGCGTCCACGGGCTCGGGCTGGAGGCGCACCAGCAGAACACGCTGGTGACGCTCGACCCGGCGGGCTGGCCGGTCGGCGGCTGGTACCGCGACAACCAGGGGTACTACCTGTCGCCGACCCGGGCCGGCGTCCTGCGTGCGCTGGTGCCCGGCCTCGGCGTGGACAGCGACGCGACCAACCCCGACGACGTCATCGACGAGCGGGTGACCTACTACGTCGGCGTGAACAACCTGCTCGGGCTGATCGGCGCGATCGGGTCGGCCGGGCTCGCCGAGGAGAACGTGCTGCTGCGGGCGGCCGTGGCCGCGCTCGAATCGCACCGCTACGGCTTCATCAACACGCTGCTGGACGCTCCCGAGCTGCCGTGCAAGGCGAACCTGCTGACCCGGGTCGCCGGGCTCGACGAGCTGATCGGGCCGGTGGAGACGCAGTCGGTGTACGTCCGGATCCCCAACCCGCTCTGGGAGGTACGCAGGTGAGTGAGCCGTACGACGTGCTGGGCATCGGGATCGGGCCGTTCAACCTGTCGCTGGCCGCGCTGGCCGAGCCGCTGCCGGGTCTCCGCTCGATCTTCTTCGACGGACGACCGGGCTTCTCCTGGCACCCCGGCATGATGATCGAGGGCGCGACGCTCCAGGTGCCGTTCCTCGCCGACCTGGTGACGCTGGTCGATCCGCGCAGCCGCTGGTCGTTCCTCTCCTACCTGCAGGAACGCGACCGGTTGTTCCCGTTCTACTTCGCCGAGCGGTTCCACGTCCCCCGGGCCGAGTACGACGACTACTGCCGCTGGGTGGCCGAGTCGCTGCCGTCGTGCCGGTTCGGACGACAGGTCGACTCGATCGCATGGGACGCCGACGCGCAGCTGTTCGTCGCCGAGGTCTACGACGTCCACACCGCGCAGACGTCGTTCGTCCGGGCGCGCAACGCGGTGCTGGGCGTCGGTACCGAGCCGGTCGTGCCGGCCGTCCTGCGTCCGCTGCTGGGCAAGGAGGTGTTCCACTCGGCGGAGTTCCTCGACCGCCAGGAGTCGCTGCGCGGAGCGCAGGACGTCACGATCCTCGGGTCCGGGCAGTCGGGCGCCGAGGTGCTGCTCGACCTGCTCCGGTCGCAGCGGGACGCCGGGTACCGGCTGCGCTGGCTCACCAAGGCACCGGCGTTCGCGCCGATGGAGTACTCGAAGCTCGGCCTGGAGCACTTCACGCCGGACTACACCCGGTACTTCCGGTCGCTGCCGTCCTCGGTACGCGACGCGCTCGTGCCGTCGCAGTGGCAGCTCTACAAGGCGATCGACGCCGACACGATCGACGCGATCCACACCGAGCTCTACGACCGGACGGTCGCGGGCGGCACCGTGCCGCTGACGATGTCGCCGAACGTCGAGGTCGTGGGGGCGTCCAGGGGGCCGGACGGGATCACGCTGGAGTGCCGTGAGCTGCTGCAGGAGCGGTCCGTGTCGCTGCGCACCGACGTCGTGATCGCCGCGACCGGCTACGCGGCCCGGCCGCCGCTGTGCCTGGCCCCGCTGGAGTGGTCGATCGACCGCGACGACGCCGGGCGGTTCCGGATCGACGGCGACTACCGGGTGGCTCTGGATCCGGCGGTGACGGGCGGGCTCTACGTCCAGAACGCGGAACTGCACACGCACGGCGTCGGGACGCCCGACCTCGGGCTGGGCGCGCACCGCGCGGCCACGATCCTGAACGCGCTGACCGGCCGGGAGGCCTACCGGCTGCCGTCCCGAGCCGCCTTCACGACGTTCGGCCTGGACTCCTAACCTGGTCCGATGGGATCGAACGGACCGTTGGACGGCGTGCTCGTGGTCGACCTGTCCCGAGCGCTGGCCGGGCCGCACGCGGCGATGATGCTCGGCGATCTCGGCGCCCGCGTCATCAAGATCGAGAACCCGGACGGCGGCGACGACACCCGGTCGTGGGGGCCGCCGTTCGTCGGGCCCGACGACTCGATCTCGACGTACTTCCTGTCGTGCAACCGCAACAAGGAGTCGGTGACGCTCGACCTGAAGTCGGACTTCGGGAAAGAGACGCTGCGGAAGCTGATCGCTCGGGCCGACGTGCTGGTCGAGAACTTCCGGCCGGGAGTGCTCGACCGGCTGGGCTTCTCCACTGACCGGCTGCACGAGTTGAATGCCCGGCTGGTGGTGCTGAGCATCACCGGGTTCGGGCACGACGGGCCCGAGGGCGGGCGGGCCGGGTACGACCAGATCGCCCAGGGCGAGGCCGGTCTGATGTCGCTGACCGGGCCGTCGGCCGACGAGCCGACGCGGGTCGGCGTCCCGATCGGTGACCTGCTGGCCGGCATGTACGGCGCGTACGGCGTGGTGGCGGCGCTGCACGAGCGGAACGAGACCGGCCGCGGACGGGTGGTGCGGACGAGCCTGCTGGCGGCGATCGTCGGCGTGCACGCGTTCCAGGGGACGCGGTACACGGTCGCTCACGAGGTGCCGCACGCGTCGGGGAACCATCACCCGTCGATCGCGCCCTACGGGTTGTTCCACTGCGCGGACGGCACGCTGCAGATCTCGGTCGGGAGCGAGGCGCTCTGGCGTCGTTTCATCGCCGCGTTCCCGTCGCTGGATCGGCCGGAATTCGGCTCGAACCCGCAGCGGGTCCGGGCTCGCGAGGCGGTGATCGCCGCGGTCGACCAGGTTTTCGCTGGGTGGAACCTGGCTGATCTGCTTCCGAAGCTCGCGGAGATCGGGATCCCGGCCGGTGAGGTGCGGACGCTCGACCGCGTCTACGAGTGGGATCAGACCAGGTCGCAGGGGTTGATGGTGGACGTCGAGCACTCGGTGCTGGGGTCGATCACGCTGCCTGGGCCGCCGCTGCGGTTCGATGCGAATCCCTTCGCCGGTGGGCGCCCGGTCAACGATGCACCGCCCACCCTGGGTGAGCACACCGACACAGTCCTGGCATGGCTGGAGGAACCACAGCAAGTCGCCGATCCGGAGTAAGCGCGTCAATTGACGGGCATGCTCGTTTCCATGAGACGGGGCGTGCTCGGATTGCTGGTGCTGTTACTCGCAGCGGCCTGCGCTCCCGCGGACGGCACGTTCCAGCACCTGCAGGCGGTCTCGGTATCGCTGGAGGACCGCACCTCGGCGACGCTCGACGTCCGCCTGTCGGCGGAGAACGTCCGGGTGAAGGTCGCGGACCTCGACGACCTGCTGCTCAGGGCCGTCGTCAAGCGCGGCGACGGCTCACCGTCGGCCACCGTCGTCGGGGACGACGTCACGGTGGCCGGCAGCGGCACGAACTTCGAGCTGACGCTCAGCAGCCGGGTCCGGTGGACGCTGACGTTGTCGGGCGGGGCGTCGGCGGTGGACGCCGATCTGCGCGGATCCCGGCTCACCAGCCTGAACGTGCCGGCCGGGGTGTCCCGGGCTTCGCTGTGGCTGCCCGCGCCGGCCGGGGACACGTCGGCCACGCTCTCGGGCGTCGGCACCGCGAACGTGTACGTGCCGAACGGCGTCCCGACCCGGCTGACGTGCCGCAGCGGCGGCGGGACGGTCACCGTCGACGGCGTCGAGAGCAGTGGGGTGCAGGCGGGTCGCCTCTGGACACCGGCCGGCTGGGACGGGGCCCGGAACCGCTACGACCTGTCGGTGGGCGGCTTCGGAAAGCTGACGCTCGGCCGGTCATAGGGCGCGCCATTCGTCGCGGAGCGGAAGCCGCCCTAGAGTCTGCGCCATGTCGAACGCCTTCTCCAACGAGGATGTCGCCGCGGCCGCCGAGGTGCTGGCCGAATCCATCCGGCGACATGCCGCGGTCATGGTCGACTCGGACGCTCCGGTCCGGGACGCGCTGGGCGCGATCGAGGCGCTCCGCACCTCGGCCCGCCGATACGAAGAGGTCATCTTCGGGACGTCCGGCTGGGGTCCCGTCTTCGCCGACCTGGACGAGGACGACTTCGATGAGGACGACGAGCACGACCACGACCACGAACACGACCACGTCGTCGAGCACGGCACCACGCCCCCGATGGCGGTGACCGTCCGGGCCCGCTACGACTACCTGATCCCCGACCCCGACGCCCTGATCCGGGCCGGCCAGCTGGCCCGGATGCGCTCCTGGGACGGCGACCCGCACGGCGCCGAACCGGTGGCCGGCGTCGGCGAGGCGATCTACGAGCTCTTCCACCTCTCCGGGGCCACGTTCCCGGCTCTCGAAGTGGGCGAGCTTGAGCCCGGCAGCGGCTTCATGACCGTCCACCACACCGCGGCCCCCCTCGAGCCCGACGACGTCGTCGGGCCGGGCGTCGATCTGGAAGAGCTGTTGATCAGCGACGAGGAGGACGAACTCCTCTACGACCTGGCCGAGCCGCGGTACGCGACCCGCGAGGAGGCGGAAGAGGCCGGACGTCGTCTGGAGAGCGACGAGGGGATGTGACATCGGCCCGTCTGAACCGATTCCGGTAAGCATCACGGGTGCATGATCGAGGTTCTCTCCGACGCCGAGGAGGACCTGTGGGCCGACGCCGTCTTTCCGCTCGAGAACTGATCGACAGCGCGCTCGACCAGGACAGCTGGGAGTCGTGGGACGCGGCCGTCACCGACCCGGCCGGAGCCGACGACGAGTACCGGGCGGCGCTGGCCGCCGCCCGCGAGAAGACCGGCGTCGACGAGGCCGTCCTCACCGGCGCGGGCCGGATCCGGGGACGGCGGGTCGCCGCGGTCGTCGGGGAGTTCCGGTTCCTGGCCGGGTCGATCGGCGTCGCGACCGCCCGCCGGGTGGTCGCCGCGGTCGAACGGGCGACGCGCGAGGGGCTGCCGCTGATCGCCGCCCCCACGTCCGGCGGCACCCGGATGCAGGAGGGCACGGTCGCGTTCCTGCAGATGGCGAACATGACCAGGGCGGTGACCGCGCACAAGGCGGCCGGCCTGCCGTACCTGGTCTACCTGCGGCACCCCACCACCGGGGGAGTGTTCGCGTCCTGGGGCTCGCTCGGCCACGTGACGGTCGCCGAGCCCGAGGCGCTGGTCGGGTTCCTCGGTCCCCGGGTCTACGAGCTGCTCAACGGGCGCGAGTTCCCGGCCGGCGTCCAGACCGGCGAGAACCTCTTCCGGCACGGGCTGGTGGACGCGGTGCTGCCGCCCGAACAGGTCACCGACCTGGCCGCGCGGACGCTGGAGATCCTCTGCACGCCCCGGACCGGCCTGCCCCGCCCCTCCGACGTTCCGCGCGAGGAGCTGGCCGACGTGCCGGCCTGGGAATCCGTCACCCGCTCGCGACGCGTCGACCGGCCGGGCGTCCGTCGTCTGTTGAAGCACGCGGCTCAGCCGGTGATCCCGCTGCACGGGACCCAGCAGGGCGAGATCGGATCGGGGATGCGGCTGGCGCTGGCGCGCTTCGGCGCGGCGCCAGCCGTCGTCCTGGGGCAGGACCGTCGGGGACAGACGGCGGAGAGCCCGCTCGACCCGGGCGCGCTGCGGACCGCCCGACGGGGGATGAGGCTGGCCCAGGAGCTGCGGTTGCCGCTGGTGACGATCATCGACACACCGGGCGCGGCGCTGTCCAGGGAGGCCGAGGAGGGTGGGCTGGCCGGCGAGATCGCCCGCTGCCTGGCCGACCTGATCGAACTGCCGACACCGACGCTGTGTGTGCTGCTCGGCGAGGGCACCGGGGGAGGGGCGCTGGCGCTGCTGCCGGCCGACCGGGTGATCGCGGCCGAGCACGCCTGGCTGTCGCCGCTGCCGCCCGAGGGCGCCTCGGCGATCGTCCACCGGACCACCGACCTGGCGCCCGAGATGGCCGCCGCCCAGGGCGTGCGCTCCCGCGACCTGCTGGCCAACGGGATCGTCGACCGGATCGTCGCCGAGCACCCGGACGCGGCCGACGAGCCCGAGGCGTTCCTGGCCCGGCTCGGGCGGGTGATCGAGCACGAGCTGGTCGGTCTGCTGGAGCTCGAGCCGGAGAAACGGGTGGCCGCCCGCACGGACAGGTACCGCCGTATCGGAGGCTGACAGCGAATCGGTGGCCTTTGGGCGAGTGTTGACAATGTCCGGGCGCCCCGGACTTCCTACGCTCGCCCCATGCGGGTCGTGATCGCTCTGGGCGGCAACGCGATGACCTCCTCGGACGGGCGGGCCCGGCCGGAGGACCAGATCGCGGCGATTCGCCGCGCCGCCGGCCCGATCGCCGAGGTGATCGCGAGTGGGGCGCAGGTCGTGCTCACCCACGGCAACGGTCCCCAGGTCGGGAACCTGCTGGTCAAGAACGAGATGGCGGCCCACGTGGTGCCGCCGGTGCCGCTGGACTGGTGCGGGGCCCAGACCCAGGGCACGGTCGGTTTCGTCCTGCTCAACGAGCTGGAGGCGGCCGGACCGGTCGCCGCCGTCGTCACCCGGGCGCTCGTCGACGCGCACGACCCGGGCTTCATGAACCCCACCAAGCCGATCGGCCGCTATCTCAGCAGCACCGAGGCCGCGGTGATGATCCAGCACGGCCAGCGCTGGGAAGACCGGGGCGAGCGCGGCTGGCGCCGGGTCGTCGCCTCGCCGGAGCCCCGGGCGATCCTCGACGCCCCGTCGATCGCGACTCTGCTCGACGCCGGTTACACGGTGGTGTGCAACGGCGGCGGGGGCATCCCGGTCGTGCGCGACCCCGACGGGCGGCTGCGAGGCGTCGAGGCGGTCATCGACAAGGACCTCGGTGCGGCTCTGCTGGCGAATACGCTGAAGGCCGACACGCTGGTGATCGCCACCGACGTCGACGCGGCCGTGGTCGGCTGGGGCACGCCTTCGGCGCGCCCGCTGGGTGAGATCGGGGTCGTCGAGCTGCGCCGGCTGGCCGCCGAGGGCCATTTCGCCTCCGGCTCCATGGGTCCGAAGGTCGAGGCGGCCTGCCGGTTCGCCGAGAACGGTGGCCGCTCGGTGATCACCTCGCTCGATTCCATTGCGGACGCCGTGCAGCGCGCCGTCGGCACGGTAGTGACCAACTAGAGGAGACGCAGTGCCCGAGGCCATCGAAGTACGCAAGGTCCCGATCCTGAACGTCAGCGACGCGTCGGGCCTCGCTCAGCTCATCGACGACAAGGTTCTCGACGCCGACCGCGTGATCGCGGTGATCGGCAAGACCGAGGGCAACGGCGGCGTCAACGACTACACCCGGATCATCGCCGACCGGGCGTTCCGCGAGGTGCTGGTCGAGAAGGGCACCCGCAGCGCCGACGAGGTCAAGCAGATCCCGATCGTGTGGTCGGGCGGTACCGACGGGGTGTTGTCCCCGCACGCGACGATCTTCGCCACGATCCCGGCGGAGTCCGTCGTGCCGACCGACGAGCCCCGCCTCACGGTCGGCTTCGCGATGAGCGAGGTGCTGCTGCCCGAGGACATCGGCCGGGTCGCGATGATCGAGAAGGTCGCGGCCGCGGTGAAGGTCGCGATGGAGCGCGCGGGCATCACCGACCCCGCCGACGTGCACTACGTCCAGACCAAGACCCCGCTGCTGACGATCTCCACGATCCGGGACGCGAAGAGCCGCGGCAAGACCGTCTGGACCGAGCACACGCACGAGTCGATGGACCTGTCGAACGGCACGACCGCGCTGGGGATCGCGGTCGCGCTGGGCGAGATCGAGATGCCGACCGACGCCGACGTCATGAACGACCGGTCGCTCTACTCGTCGGTGGCGTCGTGTTCTTCCGGGGTCGAGCTCGATCAGGCCCAGGTCGTCGTCGTGGGCAACGCGCGCGGGGTCGGCGGCCGGTACCGGATCGGGCACGGGGTGATGAACGACGCGCTGGACGCGGACGGGATCTGGTCGGCGATCCGGTCGGCGGGGCTCGATCTGCCCGAGCGGCCGCACCCGTCGGACCTCTCCGATCGCCTGGTGAACGTGTTCCTCAAGTGTGAGGTCTCGCAGGACGGCGTGGTGCGTGGGCGCCGGAACGCGATGCTCGACGACTCCGACGTCCACTGGCACCGGCAGATCAAGGCGACGGTCGGTGGCGTGACCGCGGCGGTGACCGGTGACCCGGCGGTGTTCGTCTCGGTGTCCGCGGCTCACCAGGGCCCCGACGGCGGTGGCCCGGTCGCCGCGATCGTCGACCTTGGCTGATGTAGTCGACGGTGGGGTAGTCGGCGGTGGGGTCGTCGGGATAGTGCTCGCGGCCGGGGCCGGACGTCGCTTCGGGCGGCCGAAGGCCCTGGTCTCGTTCCGGGGCGTGCGGCTGGTGGACCGCGCGGTGGCGCTGCTGCGCGACGGCGGGTGCTCCCCGATCCTGGTGGTGGCCGGTGCGGCGCCGCTGACCGTCGCCGGTGCGACCGTCGTCGACAACCCCGGGTGGGACGAGGGCATGGGCTCCTCGGTGCGCGCCGCGCTGGCGGTGGCCGAGGGTGGTGCGGCCGTGCTCGTCCCGGTCGACACCCCGTACCTCGGTCCGGACGCCGTCCGCAGGCTGATCTCGGCGTACCGCGACGGCGCGACCGTGGCCGTCGCGACCTACGGCGGCAAGCGTGGCCATCCCGTGCTGATCGCGGCCGAGCACTGGCCCGCCGTGCGCGAGACCGCCGTCGGCGACGTCGGAGCCCGCGCGTTCCTGGCCGCCCACCGAGAACTGATCACCCCGGTCCCCTGCGACGACACCGGCCGCCCCGACGACGTGGACACCCCTGACGCTTTAGTGTGACTTGCCCTATACCACCGAATTACTCTCCGAAAACCTGCAAGGGAGTGCGGAGGGCGCCGACAGGTAGCGCGAAGGGTGCGGGCGGGGGCCCGACAGGGCCGGTACGACGGGGGAGCAGGGACATGCGGCGGACGATCATCTCAGCGCTTCGGGCCACGACCACCGTGGGCGGCGCCCTCGTCGGTGTGGCGCTCGCGCTGACCAGCCCGGCGCTCGCTAGCCCGGCGCTCGCTGCTCAGGCCGGCGCCGCCGGCTTCCCCGACGCCGTCCAGGCCGGCTCCACGTGGACCGCCCGGACCGGCGGCCGGATGCTCGTCGACAACGGCGCGGACATGGACCAGCTCTCGGCCGGCGGGAAGCAGACACTGCTCGCCGGTGAGGCCTACGAGCGCAAGTACGGCTCGTACTCGAAGGACGGCGCCAAGATCGTCTACTCCGACCAGGGCACGAAGGGCTTCGGCGCCCAGATCTGGAGCATGGACTCGAGCGGCCGGAACCGCCGCCAGCTCACCTCGCTCGACACCGAGGCGTTCGGCCCGGAGCTCTCGCCCAACGGCAAGAAGATCGCGTTCCAGACCCAGGGCGCGATCTGGGTGATGAACGCCGACGGCACCGGCTCCCGCAAGCTCTCCACCGACGGCTACTACTACGGCACCGGCATCAGCTGGGCCCCCGACAGCGCGAAGTTCGTCGTCACCCGGGGCCAGATCGACGAGCGCAGCGGTGAGCCGTACCAGCTCGAGATCGTCACGATGAACGCCGACGGCTCCGGCGAGACCGCGCTGACCAAGTCCGGCGGCGACAAGAACAGCCCGGCCTGGAGCCCCGACGGCAGCACGATCGTCTTCAGCTACACGACCACCAAGGCCCAGCAGCAGGGCGACACCTACGACCTCTGGACGATCAAGTCCAACGGCAACGGCCTCAAGCAGCTCACCCACACCAAGAACGTCAGCGAGCAGGACACGGTCTGGGCGCCCACCGGCGCGGCGATCGCGTACGCGTCCTGGGCCGAGCAGACCGAGACCAGCCCGCGCGTGATGAAGGCCAAGGCCGACGGCACCTCGGTGACCTCGCTCGACGCCACCGGCTACCCGACCGCCTGGAGCTGAGCCTCGATGTGTGCCCACCCCCGCCGCCCGTCGGGTTACCGCCGCCCGGCGGCCAAGCGCCCGGTCTCCCGGCGCCCCGCCTGCCGCGCGGCCGGTTCGACCCGCCCGCCCGAGCGTCGGCACCTGCCACCGCCGACGAAGCCCCTGACCTGAGGAGGTGATCGCTCGAAGACTCACACCACGCCACAGAGTCACTGCGTCGATACGGCCGGGCCGGTTCGGTTACCGAACCGGCCCGGCTCGAGCGTGACTCCCCGCTGCAGTTCAGGAGCTCCAGGTCGACGGATACCGCATCTTCCCGGTCATCCGGAAGCTCGCGACGATGCTCTCGGCCAGCTTCCGGGCCGACCCGGTCTTCTCCGCTGTCTTCCGCTCCGGCCGGGGCTGGACTTGGACGAACGTCTCCGGCTGGGCCTGGAAACTGTAGAAGTCCCGGCCGTCGACGTGGTCCACGTCGACCGTCCAGGGCCCGATCCGGCGGTCGGGCGACAACCCGGCGGTGACCGTGTCGACCAGGACGTCAGCGCCCGGCCCCACCCCGTCCTCGGCCGGGAACACCAAGCTGAAGGAGGAGGCGCCGTCCGGCCGGCTCAGCCGGTCGTAGTGCGCGATCTCCAGCCGGGTGAGCGGGACCTTCGGGCGGGTCATCGTGAACGGGAGCAGGGTCGGCTGCTCGGCGTCCAGCCGGAGCGTCTCGGCGATCCGGGCCGCGATCTTCATCGCGTCACCGACGTCCCACAGGGTCACCGAGCCGACCGCACCGGGCGCCCAGGTGAAGCGCAGCTCGCCCGCCCGGTTGTCGCCGGCCGCGATGTCCCGCGGGTACCAGGTCGACGGACGTCCCAAGACCGTGGGCCCGGCGACGTGATCACCGGGGCGGGGGTCGCTGGGGCGGGCCGGGCCTCCCATCGGCGCCGTCGGAACCAGCGGGGCACCCCGGGCGGCCAGGTAGACGTCGATCTCCCGGCCGGAGGTCGAGTCCTTCGTCGTCTGGTAGCGGACGCCGGGCGCCTCCAGCTGCTGACGCCAGCGGTCGAACCCCGGCGGGAGGAAGCCGATCCGCAGCCGGGTCGTGGCCGGATCGAACGACGGCGGCGCCGACCGGGCCGGTTCGGGGGCCGGCCGGGCCGGTGGTCCCGGACGGTCGAGCAGTCCGGCCGACGCCAGCGCCACAGTTGCGGTCACCACCAGCACCAGAGCCGCCGCCGCGGCGACGACCAGCCGTTGCCGCCGCCGCCGTAGCCGTTCCGCGGTCTCGGCCGCCCGGTAGGAGTCGACGGTGGTCTCGGCCGGGGTGTCGGTCGCCACCTGGGCCAGCACCTCACGCAGCAGGTTCGGGTTCATCGCTGGATCGCCTCCTCGGGCAGGGCGCGGCGCAGCGCCGCCAGGCCCCGGGCGGTGTGACTCTTGACCGTGTTCACCGGGCAGCCGAGCGCGGCTGCCGTCTCGTCCACCGAGAGGTCTGCGTAGTAGCGGAGCACCAGCGCAGCGCGTTGTTTCGGGGGGAGGGCAGCCAGCGCGGCCCGCAGGGCCACGCCGGCCTCCGCGTCCGGCCGGGGCGCGGCCGCCTCCGGCACCCGGTCGACCAGCACCACCCGGCGGGCCTAGCCACCGCGTCTCTCGCTCAGGAAGACCCGGACCAGCACGGTCCGGGCGTAGGCGTCCCGGTTGGTCCGGATCCGGTCCCAGCTCAGGTACAGCTTGACCAGCGCGCTCTGGACGAGGTCGTCGGCGCGGTGCCCGTCCTGGCAGAGCACGTACGCGAGGCGCCGCAGCGCGGGCAACGCGGTGCGGACGTAGTCGTGGTAGTCGTCGGCCACGCTCGTAAGAGGTAGTCGGGTCATCCACAGGTTGCAGTCGAGCGCGAAATGAGGGTGCGCCGTCCGCGTAGAATTCTGCGGCGTGACGCTCCGTCTCCACGACACCGCCAGCAGGTCGACCCGCGAGTTCGTCCCGATCAAGCCGGGACACGTCGGGATCTACCTGTGTGGGCCGACGGTGCAGTCACCGCCGCACATCGGGCACCTGCGCTCAGCGGTCAACTACGACGTGCTGCGCCGCTGGCTGGCCCGGTCCGGCTACGCGGTCACGTTCGTCCAGAACGTCACCGACATCGACGACAAGATCCTCAACAAATCGGCCGGTACCGACACCGAATGGTGGGCGCTCGCCTACGAGAACGAGCGGGCGTTCTCGGCCGCCTACGCGGCGCTCGGTTGCTTGCCGCCGACGATCTCACCCCGGGCCACCGGCCACGTGCCCGAGATGATCGAGCTGATGAAGCTGCTGATCGAGCGCGGCCACGCCTATGCGTCCGAGGGCGACGTCTACTTCGACACGCTCTCCTACGCCGCTTACGGCGCGCTGTCCGGGCAGCGGCTCGACCACATGCAGGGTGACGGCGCCGATGAACATTGCAAGCGCGACGCCCGCGACTTCGCGCTCTGGAAGGGCCGCAAGCCCGGCGAGCCCGATACCGCGTCCTGGCCGACGCCCTGGGGCCCGGGCCGCCCGGGCTGGCACCTGGAGTGCTCGGCGATGGCCGGCCGCTACCTCGGCGAGGCCTTCGACATCCACGGCGGTGGCCTCGACCTGGTGTTCCCGCACCACGAGAACGAGATCGCGCAGTCCAAGGCGGCTGGGTTCGGGTTCGCGAACTACTGGGTGCACCACGCGCTGCTCAACCTCGGGCCCGAGAAGATGAGCAAGTCGCTCGGCAACGTGATCGACCTGCCGCACGTGCTGAACCTGGTCCGCGCGGTCGAGGTCCGGTACTACCTGGCGACGCCGCACTACCGCTCGACGATCGACTACAGCGAGGAGTCGCTGCTCGAGGCGGCCCAGGGCTACCGGCGCATCGAGAACTTCGTCCAGCGCGCAGCCGAGCGGGTCGGGGCCGTTTCCGGAGCGCTGAGCCCGGCGTTCACCGCCGCGATGGACGACGACCTCGGAACGCCCGCGGCCATCGCGTCCGTGCACGAGGCAGTGAGGGTGGGGAACTCGGCGCTGGCCGACGGCAACGACGCTGCGGCGACGCAGGCGTTGGCCGAGGTCCGTGGCGGTCTGGAGGTCTTCGGTCTCGATCCGCTGGCGCAGGCCGACGGCTCGGCCGACGATCTGCGGGGTGTCGTGGACTCCTTGGTGGCGGTCGCGCTCGAGCAGCGGCAGGCCGCTCGCGGGCGGAAGGACTACGGGGCCGCGGACAGCATCCGGGATCAGCTCAAGGACGCCGGTATCGTGGTCGAAGACACTCCAGCGGGTCCACGCTGGACCCTTTGAACCCAAGGTTGAAGCATGCCCGGCAATAGTCCGCGTCCGAACCGCCGCAAGGCAGGCACCAAGAAAGGCGCGGTCGTCGGATCGGGCGGTCAGCGGCGCAAGGGGCTGGAAGGCAAGGGCCCGACGCCCAAGGCGGTCGACCGGTTCAAGCACGTCGCGGCCCGGAAGGCGGCGGCGGCGCGCAAGGCCAACCCGCCCAAGAACGGCGACCGTCCCCGCACCGCGGCCGGCCGGCGCGCTCAGGGCACCCGGGAAGGCGCCGAGTTGCTGGTCGGCCGCAACCCGGTGGTCGAGGCGCTGCGGGCCGAGATCCCGGCCAGCGCGCTGTTCATCGCCCAGGGCGTCGACGTCGACGAGCGGATCAACGAGGCGGTGCAGACCGCGGGTGACCGCGGGCTGTCGATCCTCGAGGTCAGCCGCACCGAGCTCGACCGGATGACCGGCGGGGTCCTGCACCAGGGCATCGGCCTGAAGGTGCCGCCGTACTCGTATGCCGACCTGCCCGACGTGCTGTCCTCGGCGAGCGGCACCCCGCTGCTGGTCGCTCTCGACGGCGTCACCGACCCGCGCAACCTCGGTGCGGTCGTGCGCTCGGCCGCCGCCTTCGGCGCCTCCGGGGTCATCCTCCCGGAGCGGCGCGCGGCCGGGATGACCGCCACGGCCTGGCGGACGTCGGCCGGCGCGGCGGCCCGTGTGCCGGTCGCTCGCGTCACGAACCTCACGCGGACGCTCCGGTCGCTGCAGGATCAGGGCTTCACGGTCCTGGGTCTGGACGCCGACGGGGACGTCGATTCCGACTCGCTGGACGTCGGCACCGACCCCGTGGTGATCGTGGTCGGCTCCGAGGGGCGCGGGCTGTCCCGGCTGGTGGGGGAGGCCTGCGATCAGCTGGTCTCGATCCCGATGACCAGCGACACCGAGTCGCTGAACGCGTCGGTCGCGGCCGCGGTGCTACTGGCGGACGTAGCGCGGCAGCGGCGTCAGGCTGCGCACGACTAGCCCGAGCACGAGGCCGATCAGCAGCCCGTAGACGTTGTCGGCGACGTCGCGGGTGTCGCAGAAGCGGTTCAGCGGCAGCGTCCGCTGGGCCGCTTCGATGCCGATCGGGATGAGGACGCCGAAGGCGGCCAGCGTGAGTGGGATCTTGACGTTCTTGCCGGTGAGCGCGGTGAAGATCCCGAGCGGGACGAACATCCAGACGTTGAGGCTGCGGCCGTTGATCGAGCCGGTGAACGGCCACGGCACCCAGTCGGGCTCCCAGCCGGCCCGGATGCAGCCCCAGCCCTGCCAGGGGTTGGCGAACGGCGCCGGGGCCGGCGTCAGCGTGACGATCGCGATGCCGGCCAGGCTCAGCAGGAGCCCGGCGGCGACGACCGGGTGGGTGCCGAGCTTGCGGACGATCGGCCGCCAGCCGACGGCGGCGATCAGGAGCACGACCACGGCGATCGGCACGATGCGTAGCAATTCACGGATGATGCTGCCGGCCAACGCTCAGTTCCCCCAGGTAAGCAGAAAGGCCCGCACCTCAGTGCAGGCCTTTCCGACTTTACTGTGCGTCAGTCGAGGCGCTTGCCGCTCTCGGCGTGGAACACGTGCACCGCGTCCTTGTCGAGCTGCAGGTGCACGGTGTCGCCGATCACCGGGATCTTGCGACCGTCGGTGCGGGTCACGATCCGCGTGTCGTCGCCACCGATCTCGGCGTGGCCGTACACGTAGGCGTCCGAGCCCAGCTCTTCGACCAGGTCGACGACGACCGGCAGCCCGGTGCCGTCGGACACCAGGTCGATCGCTTCCGGCCGGAAGCCGATCGTGACGTTCTTGGAGCCACCCTCACCCGCGCCCGCGACCTGCTCGCGGGTGAGCGGAACCACGATCGAGCCCAGCTGGGCACCCTCGTCGGTCAGCGGGACCGTCTTGAGGTTCATGGCCGGGGAGCCGATGAAGCCCGCGACGAACGCGTTGCCCGGACGGTCGTACAGCGAGCGCGGGGTGTCGCACTGCTGCAGCAGGCCGTCCTTGAGCACCGCGACCCGGTGGCCCATCGTCATGGCCTCGACCTGGTCGTGGGTGACGTAGACGGTCGTGATGCCGAGGCGCTTCTGCAGGGCGGCGATCTGCGAACGGGTCTGGACACGCAGCTTGGCATCCAGGTTCGAGAGCGGCTCGTCCATCAGGAAGACCTGCGGCTCACGGACGATCGCGCGACCCATCGCGACACGCTGACGCTGACCACCGGAGAGCGCCTTCGGCTTGCGGTCGAGGTATTCCTCGAGGTCCAGCAGCTTGGCGGCGTCGCGGACCTTGTCGGCGATCTCCGACTTCGGCGTCTTCTTGAGCTTCAGCGCGAAGCCCATGTTCTCCGCGACGGTCATGTGCGGGTAGAGCGCGTAGTTCTGGAACACCATCGCGATGTCGCGGGCCTTCGGAGGGAGGTTCGAGACGTCCTTGTCGTTGATGAGGATCGCGCCCTCGTTGACGTCTTCCAGGCCGGCCAGCATCCGGAGCGACGTCGACTTGCCGCAACCCGAGGGACCGACCAGAACGAGGAACTCGCCGTCCTGGATCTCGAGGTTCAGCTTGTCGACCGCGGGCTTGGTGGAGCCGGGGTAGATACGGCTCGCCCCCTGGTACGTGACAGTTGCCATCGTGCAGTCCTTTCCACCGGCAGGAACGTGCCGGACGATCCGAGTGGTGAGGACGGTGCACAAAGCTCCGCCTCCCGTGCCGGTAAACATATCTCCCGCGTGTCGGGAATGTTGCTTGAACCGGAACTATCGCTGGCGGTGGCCGGTCGGCATCGTTGGGTAATTAACACCACCATGAATCGTTTCAAAATGGCACGGACTGCGCGCCGATGACGTACATCACAAAGCCGCTCTGTTACCGGCGGGTATACGAAGGGCGCTGGATCGGTTAGGGTCCGCCCATGGCTCAGCGTCCGCCCCGTCGGACCGCCACACTTGCGTCGCTGGCGGCGGAACTCGGCGTGTCCCGCACCACCGTCTCCAACGCCTACAACCGTCCCGACCAGCTGTCGCCGCAGCTCCGGCAGCGCGTCCTCGAAGCCGCCAAGCGGCTCGGGTACCCCGGGCCCGACCCGTTGGCGCGCTCGTTGCGCACCCGCCGGGCCGGAGCGATCGGCCTGCTGCTCACCGAGGCGTTGTCGTACGCCTTCCGCGACCCGGCCGCGGTCGAGTTCCTCGAGGGCCTCGCCCGCGAGTGCGAGGACGCCAAGACCGGCCTCCTGCTGGTCCCGGCCGTCCCCGGCGCCGGAACCGACCCGGCCCTGGCGGCGGCCGCCGCCGTCGACGGCTTCATCGTCTACTCCCTCCCGAACGACGACCCGCATTTGGACGCTGCGCTGGCGCGCCCGGTGCCGACGGTGATCGTCGACGAGCCGCTCAATGCCGCCGGCGCGGACTACGTCGGCATCGACGACCGGGCGGCGGCGGCGAAGGCCGGCGCGCACCTGGCCGAGCTCGGCCACCGCCAGATCGGCATCATCTGCAGCCGGATCAGCTCGACCCGCGGTCCGGGCGGCCAGGCGACGCCCGAGCGGCAGCGGTCGTCCCCGTACGACGTCGTTCGCCTGCGTCTGGACGGTCTGTTCGACGGCCTGCAGCTCGACCGGGACGAAGTTCCGGTCTGGGAGTGCTGGGAGAACACGCTCGACTCCGCGGCCGGCGCGGCCAAGGAGATGCTGGACGCGTACCCGTCGCTGACCGCGGTGGCCTGCACGACGGACGTCTTGGCCTTGGGGGCGATCCAGGCGGCCAAGTCTCTGGGCCGTTCCGTTCCTGACGACCTGTCGGTGACCGGCTTCGACGACATCCCCGACGCCGGGGCCAGCGGGCTGACGACCGTGCACCAGTCGCACGCCGAGAAGGGCCGCGCGGCCTGGCGTCTGCTCAGCCGCGACGACCGGGACGAGGTCCCGACCCAGCGCGCCACCATCCCGACGGAGCTGCGGATCCGCCAGACCACGGCCGTACCTTCTCGATAACTGACCGGAGGTCCCTGTTGGAGGGACCATCGGGTCTAGTTGGATGGTCGGGTGCAGCCGGTGCGGACGAACAGCGACCTTTACCTCGCGATGTCCCGAGTGGGGTCCGCCGCGCGCAGACCGCTGGCGGAGTTCCTGCGGGCGTGGTGGTCGACGGGGTACGACTACGCGGACTCGAAGGCGTTGGAGCCGCTGGAGCTCGTGGGCTGGGTGAGAGATGCGTTGGTGGCGCCGGCGCCGCCGTACGAGCGTTACTGGGCCAGGGAGGATCTGGATCTGGAGGCGCTGGACGGGTTCTCGGCCTGGTCCCGGGTGATCAGGGCGCAGGTCTGTGATCTGGAGGAGATGGCGTCGGCCGGGGTGTTGCGCACCCAAGCGAGTTATCTGGGCCTGGACGCGCCCCGGCCGCCGGGTGCCGGGCGGCGGCCGACGCCGCCCCGCTGGTTCAACCTGGACGTGGCCAGTTACCTGGAGTCCGGCGTGATGGCGACGGTCGGCGGGTGGAGGCCGGAGTTCGAGGACGCGGTGGTGGACGTGGAGCCCCCGGAGCCGCTGGAGATCGGGGCGTTCGACTGGTCGGACCTGACGAGGTTCGCCATCGGTGGCCAGACGCACCAGTGAGGGTGCGGGTCGGTGGCGGGCAGCGGTTACGATCTGTGGCATTGCTGGTGTGGCGCAATTGGTAGCGCACCCGACTTGTAATCGGGCGGTTAGGGGTTCAAGTCCCCTCACCAGCTCTCTTCTGACCTCTTGCTTTGCTGGCTCTGTGGGTCGTGTCGGCTGATCGAGTAGCCAAGCGGCGTCGGCGCATCTTCGCGGTTCCCCATGGTGCCTTCTCTGTCGAGGTGGCGGCCTCGCCGAGCATGGTGGGGGAGACCTGCGAGTAGGTGCTGAGTGTCAGGGCGATCTAGGAGTGACGAGCAGCTCCATGACAATGCGGGCCGGGACACCGTGCGCGACAGGCAGCGTCGCCGCGGTGTGCCGCAGGTCGTGGAGCCGGGTCGGACGGACCTTGGCCTTCTCTAGGAGCGCCTCGAATGCCCGCGCGTCGGCGCGATGGTCGATCGGGTGTGCCGCGGAAGCAGACGCCCGGGACGGACATCCAGAGGGACATGACCCAGCGTTCGCGAGCGATGAGACCGACTCGGGCGAGGTCGTTAGCGCGATATCCGTTGATCGTGAATCCTGCCTCCCAGAGGTGATCAGGGGCCGTCACTCGGCGCCGGGCGTCTTCCATTCGGGTCGCTGAGGGATCGTGAGGTCACCGCGGTACCGCTCAGGGATCTCGTACCGGGCAGTCGCTTCGTCAGGGGTTATGCCGTCGAGCGCCGGCCAAGTCGGCGGGTGTGGCGCCGAAATGCAGCGCCCACTGTCCGGCCATCACGGCATTCAGTTCGGCCTCTTCGATGGCCGTGCGATTGACCGCCACGGTAGCCAGGTAGCGCACGCGGATGCCGATCCAGTGCAGCGGGTCACGACGTACATCTCGTGGGAGATCGCCGAGGGGACGCGATTGCTGGTGGAGGAGATCCCGCACCTGCACGGCATCCACGGTGTGCTGGAAGTGCGCGGACAGACGATGACCCGCCTCCGCGAGGAGGTCACCGCCCGCATGCCCCGAGCCGAGGAAGCGCGCTATCTCCAGATCCCGTCCGGAGTTCCGGTACTCGATTCCCTCTACACCAGCGTCGACCAGCACGGAATTGCGTACGTGCTGACCCGCTTCGTCTTGCGCGCCGATCTCGGCGCCCTCTGATACGACGCACCCGTTGAGTAGGTTCGCAATTCGAGGCCTTACTCCGCCGCACTGCCCCAGACGGCTCCGTACGCTAGGCCACGCTGGAGATCCGAGAAGTCCAAGGCGATGCCACCGAATCTGTCAACTTCGACCGCTGGTGCTTCGGATAGCCTGTTACGAATCTCTCGATGTGCCACTCCCCGAATTTCGCGAATTTCGATCGGTAATTGGTTTGTTCGGAACTGAACTCTGAGCCGGAAGACATCACACTCCTTGAGCGGAGAGAATAGGAATTGAGGCGCGAAGCCCCGCCAAGAGGGCATGCTGTACATAAGGCCCAGCGCATGACTTTCGCCGATTCGGATGAGGCGAGTGAGTTTCAACACGACACTGGTTCTAGTTGGAGACTCGGTCGTCTTTCGGATAACTGAACCACCGTAGAGCGTGTCAATATCGATCCCATCGCTCGACTCAACGGGCGTGCTAACGGATAACATCATATACTTCATCTCGTCCGACTCCGCTAGGATGCTGCGATGCTCGATAATCCTCGGGCTTTCGGTATCGAGATGGATCGAAGCGCTCATCCAACGCGTTCTCCACCAGCCCAAGTCGGCAGGTATCGTACCCAAGTTTAGATGATCCAATTTGCGCGAGATTTCCTCTGCAAACTGCTCAGGAGCGATTCCTCGGAGGTCGATCCAGGCTTGATCATCTGAGATTCCTGGAACGGGTGTGTCGTCGAAACGTGCAGCGAGCACACGAGGGCGCGGCGCTTGAAATTCGCCTCGGGATGCTGCGGTCAACTCTGCGATTGTGTGGCTGGACTGGACGTATTCGGCGGACCCAAATACAATTACGACTGCGGCCTGGCTGCCGTAGATTCGGACGAGTTCATCGCTTAGATTCTCGCCCCAAATTTCAGCCAATTGATGACGGTCGAAGAAGCACCGGACCCCTAGTCGACCGAGTTCAGTCGCTACACGTTCGACGTATTCGCGCTGCGCACCTGCATATGAGAGCGCCACCTCCCAGTCGAGACTCATTTTACTATTCCTCTCCGCTACGGACGGTATGGCGGTGGGTTGAGGTTCTATCGCGTCTATAAATTTCAATTCGCACACAACTCTGCTTGGGTCAGTCCCCTTGTCTACCTGCATTCGGCATCCACAAAGCCCCTACGATCTACACATTCCTCCGGCGATTACTTGAGCACTTCGGTTGGGAGTGAACGCGAACTATCTATAGCATCGACGCGTACCGCAAGACTGCTGGCATGAGTTGACCGCAGCCCTACGCAAGCCCCACCCATGCGAGCTTCCAACCCCTAGCATCGCTTTTAGCAGCGACGGACGGGGTGCCGTGCGTGACGTCGACGAGAGCGACTGTCGACCACTACGAACGGTTGGCAGCAAGCCATGACCACAACTGGACGCACAGCGGCGTGTTCCTGGACTGGATGACCAGCCAGATCGTCTCCGCAGCCTCGATCGGTGCGACCGACCGCGTCGCCGACGTCGGTTCCGGTACCGGCTTGTTCGCGAGACACATCGCGGACCAGGTCCACCCTGCCCAGCCGATCCTCTGCGTAGACACGTCGCGGCCGATGCTCACCCAGATACCCACATCGCCCGAGCCCCAGCCCGTAGTGGCGCCCGCCGAAGAGATGGCGGAGTGGGTGACGGCGGGAGGCGGAGCCGGGACCGCCGGCGAACTCGACGTCATCCTCCTCAAGGAGTCGGTCCACACCCGGTAGCGGTACGGGCCGAGGCCTTCGTTCGACAGGCGGGCGCCGGTGGCGACGCTCGTGAGGACCGTGGTCTTGCCGCTGCCGGGGCCGCCGATCACGAGGACGTTCGCGGTTGAGGTCGCGAGGCGGGCGAGCTCTACGTACTCAGCACGAAGACCGGCCTGTCGGCAGAACAGGTGGTTGGTGCCGGCCGCGCCTGACCCAGGTCGTCGTCAGCCGTCGGACGTCCACTCGCGCCCAACGATGATCTTGCAACTGGAAACTCGGAGGTCAGACACCAAGTCGGAAGTCCTCAAGTTTCTGCCGGATGACCATGGCGGGATCCTGGCCGTGCTTCCGATTCTCCAGCATTTGCATTAGATCGTCGTCGTTAAATACCAATATCATTTTGCCGTGTAACATCCACTGTTCACGGCAGGTGTGCATCGCTCCCTTGTCGGCCGAATTTCGTGTCAAAATGAAGGCGAACAGGCCTGTTTTGTGTACCGAGAGATAGTTTGCTATTTGCAGGATATGTTCCTTCTTTACGTAGCCGCAGAAATTCTTTGCATCAACCACCAAAAAGTCGGCCCGATAGTGTTCTCGCATAAACTGCCAAAATCCGGCGGTAGCATAGTTCGGGATCGCGAAATCGCGACGATTGACGCGAGGGATATCCGCACTTTCGGAAATAGGCTTGTTTAGGGGTGGTGTGAACAGGTACTCAAGAACTTCGCCGCAGAATCTCTGGTACAAGGGCCAGTGGTCACGACCACATTTGATGCGGGCCAACCGGCGCTGCATCTCTTCTGCCTGCGAGACTGATCGTGGGGCGGTTTGCTCGGCGCTGAAGAACTCATGTGCGTCGGATAGGAATCCGGCCTTGGCGGCAATCCTGGTGATCTCGTCTTGATCCCAAAGGACTATGTTGGATGCGCGGAGTCGTTGAACGAAGGTGGCCGACAATGATCCTGGAATTGCAAGAACGACCGTTAGTGGGGTCTCTGCCGCGCCATCCTCTTCGAGTGCCGATCGATATTTATCCAGCCTCCAAATAAGCTCACGGATTCGCCTGTCGGTCTGAGGGGTGCTCCCTCGGACCTCGACGAGAGTAAGTGTTCCGGCTCGCTCGAAGGCGATATCTACCCTCATTCGGAGCGGTTTTGGAAGTCGGACTTCAGAGGCTAGTTCGACATCGAAAGCCCGAGGAATGATCTTCTGAAGCAACTGCGTCAGTTGCAGCTCTGAGTACCGCGGCGCCGGCTCCTCTGGCATACGTGTCCATCCTGTTTAGATCGGAACTCGACCCTATTGCATCGGTCGGACTCTGCGCACGAGTAGTGTGCCAGCGGAGCGCAGTCGGGGGCTCGGTCAGCTCTGCGCCGACAGCACCTGCCTCGTTCAGGTTCGCCACATACGGGACCGGTCCCTAGGCCGGCGGCCGTTCTGTCACACGGAGGTCACGCCAACCCTGCAACGGCTCCGGACGTCGACGGACAGCCTCGGTCGCTGCAACCCCTCTGGCCAGCCCCGCGCCGGATGACAGAGGTCGACGCCGGACGGCAAAGTACGCGTCACACCGCACTTGTAATCGGGCGGTTAGGGGATCAAGCCCCCTCACCAGATCTGGTCTGACCAGGGCCTTCTGCGTTGCGCGCAGTACGTCTCCGTGGCGGCGGTTGGCTTAGAATCACTTCATGGCCCTCGACAGGATCACTGCGGAGCCCGGCAAGCTCGAGGGTCGGCCTTGTATCCGGGGTCTACGGATGTCGGTCCAGTCGGTTGTCCGGCTTGTTGCCGCCGGTTGGGCGTTCGACGAGATCCTGGCGAACTACCCGGACCTCGAACACGAGGACATCAGGCAGGCTCTTGAGTGCGCGGCTGCTGCGACTGACGCGCACGTGCTCTCGCTTCGAGAGCCGGCGTGAAGTTTCTGATCGACGAGAACCTTTCGTCGCAGCTCGCCGAATTTCTCCTGAAGTCGGGCCATGATGCTGTGCACGCTCGCGACCTGGACGCGGCGGGAGCCTCCGACGCCGACGTGATGACCCTGGCCGCTGTTAGTGACGCGTGATTGTCTCCGCGGATCGGGATTTTGGCGCCTTGCTCGCGTATGGCCGCGCCACGGAACCCGTCAGTGATCCTTATTCGAGCGCTCATCGGTCGACGCCCATCTGAACTGGCCGCGATTCTGATCGCGAACCTCAACGAAGTCGCGGCAGACCTTGAACATGGCGCCGTCGTGGCATTCACCAAGACTGAGATCCGGGTGCGTCGGCTCCCGTTGCGGTGACGCCGTAGCCAACACGTCGGACGACGCCGCGCGCCCACAGACAGTGACCCGCGCGGCCCTGGATCGTGAGCGTGTGATCGCGGAGGTCGAATCGCGCCCAGGCGAGGCAGCAGACTCCGCTTCGGCGTAGGGCGGCAGCACATCTGGGCGCATCGCACAAGCGCAGATAGACAGCCTGAACTAATCAGCCTAGGCTGACTAACGTGCCAAACCGCGAAGAGGCAGCAGCCACCGCCCAGCGGCTCCGGATCGTCTTCGGGCGGCTCCGCCGCCGACTCCAAGACGCCTCCGCGGTCAGCGGCCTCAGCGCCCCCCAAGCCTCCGCCCTGGCGCGCCTCGCTCTCAACGAACCGGCCTCCGCGAGCCAACTCGCCGGCGCCGAGCGCGTCCGTCCGCAGTCGATGGCCAAGACCATCGCCGCGCTGCACGACCTCGGCCTCATCCGCCGCGAGGCGGACCCCGACGACGGCCGCCAGAAGTGGATCTACCTCACCGACGAAGGCCGCGCCGCCGCCCAGGGGGCCCGCAGCCACCGCGAGGAGTGGCTCACCGATGCGATCGCCCAGCGCTTCACCGACGACGAGCGCCACCTGATCGACCAGGCCCTCACCCTGCTGGAAAGGGTCGTCGACCAATGACGCTCCGAGAGAGACTCCGCCCGACCAACACCGGCTTCGACCGCAAACTCATCGCCCCACTCGTCGCCGGCGCCGTCCTCAACCCCATCAACTCCACGATCATCTCGGTCGCGCTCATCCCGATCGGAGTAGCGCTCGGCGAACCACCCAGGGCAACCGCCTGGCTCATCTCGTCGCTCTACCTCGCGACCGCCGTCGGGCAGCCCGTCGTCGGCCGGCTGATCGACGTCTACGGGCCGCGTCGACTGTTCCTCCCGGCGACCGCCCTCGTCGGGCTGGCCGGCGTCATCGGCGCGCTCGCGCCGAACCTCGGCGTGCTGATCGCGGCCCGGGTCATCCTGGGGTTCGGCACCTGCGCCGGCTACCCCGCCGCGATGCGCCTGATCCGCGACGAGGCCGACCGCACCGGCCAGGGCAGCCCGGCCGGGATCCTGACGATCCTGGCCATCTCGACCCAGACCATCGCGGTCATCGGGCCCCCGCTCGGCGGCCTGCTGATCGGTCTCGGCGGATGGCGCACCACGCTCGCGATCAACGTCCCGATCGCCGCGGCCGCGTTCCTCCTCGGCCAGAGACGCTTCCCGAAAGACACCCGGAGCAACGGCAGACCCAACCTCGACTACACCGGCATCGTGCTCTTCGCGACCACCCTCGTCGCCCTGCTCCTGTTCCTGATGAACCCCCGCCCCACCAACGCCTACCTCCTCGCCATCGCCGCGGCCGCCGCCACCGGTTTCGCGGTCCGCGAACTCCGCCACCCCGACCCGTTCATCGACCTCCGCGTCCTCGGCGGCAACGTCCCGCTCCTGCTCACCTACGGACGCGCCCTGCTGGCGTACATCGTCGGCTACAGCTTCCTGTTCGGGTTCACGCAGTGGCTCGAGGAAGGTCGCGGCCTCGCCGCCGGCCACGCGGGCCTCGTCCTGCTGCCGATGTTCGCGACGGCCATCGTCGTCTCGGCCGTCACCGGACGCCGGGAGGAGCTCCGCGGAAAGCTGATCGTCGCGTCGGCCGCGCAGGTCCTGGCCTGCGCCTTGCTGCTCACGCTGCACCCGCACAGCCCGATCTGGCTGGTCGTCGGGATCGTGCTGATCTTCGGCCTCCCGCAGGGCCTCAACAGCATCGCGCTGCAGAACGCGGTCTACCGCCAGGCCAACCCGGCCGACATCGGCGCGTCCGCCGGCCTGCTCCGCACGTTCGGCTACCTCGGCGCGATCACGTCCTCGGCCGCGCTCGGCGGCTTCTACGGAGCGCGCGCCGACACGGTCGGCCTGCACCACCTCGCGGTGTTCCTGGTCGCGACCGGCGCCGCGTACCTCCTCGTCAACGTCTTCGACCGATCCCTGAGGAAGCGATGAACCGCACCGCGCTGCTCGTCATGGACTACCAGGTCGGCCTGCTGCACCGCGTCGCCGATCCTGGCGGGCTCCTGGCCCGCGTCAACTCCGCTGTCGCGGAGACCCGTCGCCACGGCGGCCACGTCGGTTGGGTCCGCGTCGCGTTCACCGACGACGATTTCGACGCGATCCCGCCGACCAGCGTCATGGCCCGCAACGGGCGCCGCCCCGAGTTCCACGTCGACGCCCCGACGACCCGGATCGACCCCACCCTCGATCAGCAGCCCCACGACATCGCCGTCCGCAAGACCCGCGTCGGCGCCTTCACCACGACCGACCTCGATCACCAGCTCCGGGCCCGCGGCGTCACGAGGCTGGTGCTCGCCGGCATCAGCACCAGCGGTGTCGTGCTCAGCACCGTCCGCGAGGCGATGGACCGCGACTACGAGATCGTCGTCCTCAGCGACGCCTGCGCCGACCCCGACCCGGACACCCACGCGTTCCTCACCGAGAAACTCTTCCCGAGGTCCGCGACCGTGACCGATTCCCTCCCGCCGTCCCGACCGGCCTAGTCGTCCGTCAGGACGGCGATCTCGGACGCGGTCAGATCCCGGTCTGCGTACAGCAACCGAATCGCGCGCGGGTCGGGATTTCCGGCATCCGGGCCGCGCCAGACCGGGCGCAGCCCGGCGCGCTCGGTCGCGCGCTGGGAGCGCAGATTCCCCTCCAGCAGGTACGCGGTCATCGGCAGGTCCGGCCGCAGCTCGGCCGCGGCCGCAACCGCCTCGCGGACGATCTCCTGCGCCAGCCCCCGCCCCCAGAAGGCCGGCCGCAGCCGATACCCCAGGTTCCAGGCGACGTCGTACCGGACGAAACACCCACCGATGCCGACGAGCTCACCACCGGGCGTGCGCGCGACCCACATCCCCAACCCGTCGTGCGCCCACCCCGACCGCCACCGGACCACCATCCCGAGCGTCTGCTCCACGGACCCGTGCCGGGCCAGCGGATCGGCCGCCCACACCTGCGGATCGGCGTACAGCTCGTACAGGTCCGGGACGTCGGACTCGCCGGGCACGGTCAGCGCCAGCCGCGCGGTCGAGACCACCCGGAAGCTTGTCACCATGGCCCCATGACCTACCAGGTGCGCCGGATCGAGCCGAACGACTTCCGGGAGCTCAAGCGTCTGCGGCTCGAGGCGCTGAAGAACTCCCCGCTGGCGTTCGTCGAACAGTACGACGACGCGGTCGTGCTGCCGGACAGCGCCTGGCGCGACCGCGCGTCCACGCAGATCGGGTTCGCCGCCGTCGCCGGCGGCCGGTTCGTCGGCATGGCCGGTGTCTTCCGCGAGGCGGAGGTCATCCACCACGTGTCCGCGATGCTCGTCGGCGTCTACGTGACGCCGGCGTTCCGCGGAGGTGCCTACGGCACCGCGCAGGCGGTGACGGCCGCGGCCGTCACCTTCGCGTTCGAACACCTGCATGCGGACGTCGTCCGGCTGTTCGTTCTCGACCTCAACGAACGGGCCAAGGCGTTCTACCGGCGAGCCGGCTTCACCGAGACCGGCCACACGATCCGCTATCCCCCGGACCCGGCCTACCTCGAACGGGAGATGGCGCTCACCGAGCGCATGCCCCCCGAACAGCCGTCGTCTCATCTAGAGCCTCAGAGCGACTCTCTGGCTACAGTGCGCTCCATGGAGCAAGTGGACGAAGAAACGATCGACGACGCGCTCGACGTTCTCGAATACCTGAGCGAGTGGCGGCTCGCACCCCAGCGCTGGGAGAGCGTCCAGGCCATCCTGGACCGCATGGACATCGCGCTCCGGACCGCCGACGGGCCGGCCCTCCGGCGCGCGGTCGCCGAGCTCGAGCTCAGCGGGCCGGTCCGCGCCAACCGGATCGGCACCGCCGAGATCATCACCGCGCCCTCGCGAATCGTGGACCGGCAGAACACCCTGGTTCACGTCCTGACCGTCAACAAAGGACGGAAAAACGGCGATGCAGAACCGCTTTCTTCCTGAGCAGGAGCTCGTCGCCCACCTCTACGCCCCGCTCGACGGCCCCCACGCCGACACGGCCTACCAGCAGATCAGCGCGATCTGGAAGCGGTGCCGATCCGAGCTGAACATGACGCTCTCCATCCCCGGCACCGACCTGCCGACCGACTTACCGGAGAAGTTCACCCGCGAAGGCAGCGCCCTCGCCGGTCTGCAGGACCGCGTCGCCGACTACCAGGCGATCGTCCGGCACGAGCACGAGGTGCTCAACCTGTCCCTGGTCTTCGCCACGCCGGTCGCCGACCACGACCGCAAACCCCGGATCGGGGCGGCCGCGCCGCTGGGCTGGCGTGAATACGCCCGCTGGTGGCGGCAACTGACCGCGAACGGCCTCGACGCACTGCTCGGCTCGGTCGTGATTTTCCAGGCCAAGCGTCCGGAGGAGAGCACCGACTACGTCAGCTGGGGCGCCGACGCCGGCGCGGTGCTGCCGCCCGGCCCGACCGACGAACCCGGCTGGCGTCAACGCCCCACCAACGCCGGCGAGTTCGCGCTCTGGGAGGTCGCTCCGGCCGACGACGACGGCGGCGACCGCCGGCTCGTCGTGCTCGCCGAGCCCGGCCGGGACCGCCAGCTGTCCGACTTCACCTGGAGCTCCGGTGACGTCCGGCTCCCGCCGCTGGCCCGCTACCTGATGCACGCGGCGAAGCTCCGGTTCCACTCCCGCGTCCGCGGTGACGGCAGCGCCCTGACCGACCTGCGCCGCCGCGTCGAAACGCGCGTCGGCCGCTTGACCGACGGCCTCAGCCGTCCCGACGCGGATCTCCGCGACGAGGCCGCGGACCTCGTCCGCGACGAGGCGATCCTCCGTGCGACGCAGGCCGAGCTCCGGAACATGCGCCGCTCGGTCGAGATCGCCGAGGACAACATGCGCAACGCGATCGACGACCTGCTGCCCTCGGACGCCCGGCTCGTCCGCTGGCTGAAACCGCAACTGGGCGACGACATCGAGTTCGTCAACATCGCCCGCGAGCAGGCGGAGGGCCTGCGCGGGCTGATCCGGGACGCGGGCCTGCTCGACCGCCGCGCCGAGCCACCCGCCGACTATTCGGTACTGACCCCGCCCGAGCCGACGACCCACCAATTGTCGGACCGCGTCGAGCAGCGCATGGGCTTCGGCATCGACGTCGTCGGCTACAGCACCCGGCCGACGCCCCGTCAGGTCGAGATCCAGCGGCGCATCGCCACGCTGGTGGAGCAGGTCGTCAGCGACCTCGGCGTCCCGCTCGGCGCCACCGACCGGCAGGACGCCGGCGACGGCATGATGGTCGTCCTGCCGGCCGGAATCGAGGTCCCGACGGCTCTACCCCGCTTACTGCTCGGCTGGCGGTCCCGCCTGGCCGCCGACAACGACCAGCACGAGGACCGGCTGCGGATGCGGCTCGCGGTGTCGATGGGTGGCTTCTCCCGGGCGGCGATCGGCTACGCCGGAGGAACGATCATCGAGATCGGACGTCTCCTCGACAGCGACGAGCTGCGCAGTGCGCTGGCCGAGGACGAGAGCCTGGAGCTGGCCGCGCTGCTCTCCGACCCGCTGTATCAGCAGGTCGTGGGCGAGCGCTTCGACGGTCTTCAGCCGGAGGAATTCGAGCACGCCGAGATCCAGAAGAAGCAGTACCGCCGTGCGGCCTGGCTCTGGCGCGGCTGAGCGTCGTTTCCTCTGGACGTCACCCGCGGGTCGGAGACGCGAATGAGGTCGCGGTTGCGGGGTAGGCCGGGTCCATGCCTCTTGATGCGCAGCCTCCGGGCCGGCGGGGCACCGTCGGTCATCCGTATAGTCCGCTGACTTTGCGCCTCGTTCTGGCCGGGTTCGGCCTCGTAGCGTCGGTGATTGGTGCTGCGGTGTTGTTCGGCATCGGCCAGGCGGTGCCGGCGTGGGTGTTGGTGGCGCTGGCCGTCGTAGCGCTGATCGACCTGGCCGTGATCCAGACCCGCCGCCGAGCCCGCCGCACCTAGTCGAGATAGCTGCGCACGGTCTGGCGAATCGCTTCGGCGTGCTCGTAGATGCCGTCTAGCGAGTCTACCGGATGCTTGGTCTCGATCTTGTCCGCGTCGAACAAGCCGAGGTACTTCTGCTTCTTGGCGTTGAACCACAGGCGGGCGATCGGCTTGCGGTTGTTGTCATCGAGCAGAATCGCGAAGTAGGACTTCGCGTCGCGATTCACGATCCGGTCCGGCTTCACCTCACTGCAGGCGATCGCCTTGACGATCTGGTATCCCTCGAGTTCTTCGAGCGTGGTCGTGATCTCGGTGTCGCGATCGATGTCGCGCTCGGCGACCGGCTGGCTAGTAACGACATCGCTCGGCGTCGACGTCCCGACCGGAGCTGAATACGACGCGCCAAGGGCTGTCTTCAGCCGATCATTGACCTGCTCGTTGAGGAACTGCTTCGACGCTTTCGCAACCAGGGCCGTGAACTGGGTGCGCGCCTTCTGGGTGAAGCTGCCCTCGTAGACGCGCGTGGTGAACAGCCGGACGAAGTCCTCGTCCGGCTCCCGGAACTGCGCCGCGATGGCGCGTTTGATCGCGCCGACGTACTTCAGTTCCTCCGCCGCGCTGATGACGGATTCCAAGTCGAAGACGTCCTTCGTGAGCTTGCGCAGCTCGGGCAGGAGCGTCTCGTCGATGTCGAGGAGGTCGAGCACCAGGAACGGTCGGTCGTCCATCTTGTTGGGCGCGTCGAGATCCGTGTAGAAGTTGTAGACCTGTCCGTTGGTGAGCACGGCGATGCGCGCGTTCGTCACGGAGAAGTACCGGAACAGCTGAGACGCGTTCTCGATGCGGAGCGCCCCGGTCGACTTCTTGCACTCGATGAGGATCTGGACCTCGCCGTCGCGCATGATCGCGTAGTCGACCTTCTCGCCACGCTTCGTGCCGACGTCGGCCGTGAATTCGGGGACGACTTCGAGCGGGTCGAAGACGTCGTAGCCGAGGATCGTCGAAATGAACGGCATCACGAAGGCGTTCTTCGTCGCTTCCTCGGTCTGGATCGCTCCGCGCTGGTTCTCGACCTTCGTCGCCAGCGCGGCGAGACGTTCTTCGAACTCCACTGTTCCGCCCGCCCCCAACCGTCAGTGAGACCATCCGCGGTCCAGTCACCGTAGGGGAGGCTGCTCGTCAAGCGGCTCCCCCATTGAGCCCTCATTTGATGGACGTTTCCTCTACCACGAGTCTGAGCAGAGCTCTCCTGCCCCCAGTTTCATTGGGCCCAGAGGCGATTAGTGGCCATCGGCCCTGGGGGCGCTGGGTCAGACGCTGGCCGGTCTCTGATCGAAAGCAGCGCAACTCGGCAGATCTCGGTTCCGCTGGGCCGCATCAAAATGTAATCTGCGTAGTTCCGTCCAGCCTCGCAGAGGGATGACTAATGCGCACGCATAGCATCGACGATCCGGCTCTCCCCTTGGATTTCCCGTACGCGTTCAATCAACCGGGCGAGCCAATCCGGCTATATACCGGTTCGATCGCGGGGTTTGATTCGTCGGAAATGAACGGCCGTGTCTTCTTGCATACGGTGGGTACGGCTAGCCTGCGTTGGGAGATGGATGTTCCTGATGACTACTTCTCCGGGAGTCTCGACGAGGCAACGCTTTCATTGGCGGAAAAAGGTCTCGCAAGCAATATTTTGAGCTTTCGACGACAGCCGGATTCTGGATGGATCAACAGCGCGGAGATCGGGTCCTCTCAGTCCACTGTGCGGAGCGTGATTGTGGGCTGGCTCAACGTGCCTAGTCTCCCGGGATGGAACTATTTGATTGCGGCCGATGGTCGCAGATGGCCGGGCCGAATCTCTTTCGTGGTCGGGGAATGGGAGATCGCGATCGACCAGCGACCTGATCATCGCGAGGCTTTTCGGAACCTCGACGATCAGCATTACTACCTACTGACTCATGTCATGGAGATTCGTCGGTCCAGCGGCTGCGTTTTCGAAATTGCTGCAGCTGAAAACATCATCGAGGCGCTCAGGATTACGCTCTCCTTCATGCTGGGGCGCTGGGTCTCGCCTGCCCTCGCGATCGCGTACGATCTTGACGGGAAGCTCGGATGGGAATCCTGGAAGTCGCCCATCTGTGATCCGGCCCGCAGGATCGGGTTGGAATGCGTATCGCTGAGTAATCGCACCGAATTCATGGACCTTCTGGTCCGCTCGACCTCGGCCGTCGCTGACGAAGTGCGCCAAGGAGTGAGCAGGTTCAGGATGCAGGCCTCCGTGACGGCCGCGCAGACAAGCTTCGTGGAGCAGCGAATATTGGCGGCTTTCCCGGCGCTGGAGAACATCGCATGGGAGTTTCTGACCCTCTCAGGAGGAGGCGGCGGCCGAAAGACCGCCTCCTCGAGGAGGCAGTACGGGAGCGGAGCCAATCGACTGCGAGAGACTCTGCGACTAGCGGGAATTCCTCTTGGTGTCAACGCTTCTGCGCTTCCTGCCCTGAGTCGATTCGCGGCAGACCAGGGACTTCCTGATGGCCCCGCTGCCCTCGTGAAAGTTCGAAACGAACTCGTTCACCCCAAAGAGTTGAATAGCCGTATCTATGGTTGTGAGGGGCTGATGCGGGATTCATGGATGCTGTCTCGACACTACCTCGCGCTGCTGATCATGTTCTCGACAGGATTCGGTGGCTCCTTTGTCAATCATTTGACGGCGACTTGGGTCGGAGAAGAGGAGCCGGTGCCCTGGTCGATCGCTGAACGGCTCGACAGCACTTTCATCGAATGCCGCGGATCTGATCGGAACGGCGTGTCCGAGATTGGCGGTCTCAGCTAGGGCCGCTTCGACCGGACGCGTGCGACGCTATTGGCCCTTCGCGACCACGGGCTGGCGACGCGCTGCTCTTCCGGCGCTAGCGCGTTCCCTGAGCCCGGCCTAGCTCGGCGGACGACAGGACCGCCGCTATCGAGCCCGTTCGGGACAGAATCGCGCGTTGGCGGTCGGCTCCGTTTCCCTCTCGGCGCACCCGACTCAGCTCACTCCCCACCTCGTCCAGGTCACCGCTCCTCAACAAAGCAGGCGTCACCCGTTCCCACAGCTCCTCCACCAACTCCCACGCCGGCCTGGCCCGTCCGGACCTCGGATCCAGCAGCGTGCCCGCCAACCCCACCCGGGCCGCGTTCCAATGCGCCGCCTCCAACACATGATCGGCAACCGGGTCGTCCGTGTCGTGCACCGTCGACAGCGCGGTCGCCACCAGCGCCCGCACCAGGCCGGCGACCAGCACCGCGTCGCCCACCGTCGCGCACACGTCAGCGATCCGGATCTCCACCGTCGGGTACCGCTCCGACGGGCGCGCGTGCCACAGCACCAGCCCCGGATCGAGCATCACCCCGGACTCGACCAGCGACGCCACCGCCTCGTCGTACTCCTTCTCCGACACCACGTGCGGGGTCGGGCCCACGCCCGGCCAGCGGTCGAGCTGCACCCCTCGCCAGCTCGCGTACCCGGTGTCCACCCCCGAATGCAGCGGCGAATTGGCGGCCAGCGCTTGGATCACCGGCAACCACGGACGAACCCGTCGGCAGACGTCCACCGCGGCACCTCGGGACGGCACACCGACGTGCACGTGACATCCGCAGACGGCCGGATCGCGGGCGATCGGGCCGTAGTGCTGCACGATCCCGCGATAGCGGGAATCCTCGGTCGGGGTGCGGTCGGCCTCGCCGACCGGCGTGGCTCCGACCGCCACGGCCCGGGCCCCGGCCGCCGCCGCGGCCGTCGCGGTGGCGGTCCGCAGCGTGGCCACCTCGGCGCGGACGGCCGCCAGCTCGACGGCCGGCGACGTCACCATCTCGACCATGCACGGCCGGAACTCGGCCCGGTTGTGCGACCGGAGCTCGGCCGGCAGCCCCGTGTAGACCTCGCCCGCCCTCGGCACGTTCTCGCCCGTCGAACGATCGACGAGGAGATACTCCTCCTCGACCCCGACCGTGAGCCCGGTGCTCACGCCGGGCGTGCCGCGGTCAGCAGCACGACGGCGATCCGCTCCGCGTCCGCGTACGCATCATCGTCGAGTTCCTCGCCGTAGACGTCCGGATCGACCTCACGGTACGTCCAGACGAGGTCCGTGCCGCTCAGGCGCTCCGCGGCGGCGGCGCGGAGCGAGTCGTGACCGTCGACGATGCCGACGCCGCTGAACAGGACCAACGTTCCACCGGGCGCCAACCGAGACGCGGCCGCACCGATGATCTCGAGCGTCAGGCCGTGGCCGCCGGGGCCGCCGCCGTCCCGATACGTCCGACCCGCGGGGTCGATCATGAACGGCGGGTTGGACACGATCAGGTCGAACGACCCGTCGACGTCGTCCAGCAGGTCGCTGCGGCACGGCTCGACGGCGACGCCGGCCTGGAGAGCGTTGACCGACGCGTAGCGGAGCGCGGTGTCGTTGATGTCGACGGCCAGCACCTGGGCGCCGGGAGCACGCTTGGCGACGACGATCGCGCCGGCGCCGGTACCGCAGCCGATGTCGACCGCGCGCCGGATCGGCGTCGAACACGTCCGGACGGACGCGATCGCGGCGTCGGCCATGCGGTAGGTGTCGGGGCCGAAGAACACCGCGTCGGGCGCCTGCGTCGGGAACGCCGAGTGGACGAACAGCTCGTCGTCGTACGTGGAGAAACGCACGAGGCTGCGCAGGCTGTCACCCGACCGGGCCAGCGCACCGGCGCGGTCGAGCAGGTCGACGACGTCCGCGGGGAGCGTGCCCGGGCGGAACGGGCGGCTCCAGCCCAGCGCGTCACGCAGGTCGCGCGCCCAGGCGTTCGACGGACGGCGGTTGACCCGAGCGTGCGTCGTCGGGGTCACGGTGGTGAACGTGTACCCGAGTTCCTTGAGCGTGTCACCGAGCTCGAGCAGGGCGGTCATGGGCAGGCTCTGCCCGCCTACGACCGATTCATTCCTGGGCCGGTGGGGCAGGGGCCGGTGGGGCAGGGGCCGGCGGCGGAGGGGGCGGCGGCGGGTGCTGGGCGCCGTTCGCCGGCCGGGCGAGATCACCGCTGAGCGTGTCGAGGAGCTGTTCGGCCACCCGTTCGGCGGCGAGCTTGGACTCGTCGGTCAGCGTTGGCCGGGCACCGCTGACCTCCATCTGCTGCGCGACCATCGCGACCACGTCACCGGCGGTCAGCGTGAGTTCCGGCGGGTCGGTGGTCATGCCGGGGCCCGCAGGTCGTCGGGGATCTCGCCACGCTCGGACGCGGCCACCACCTCGGACGCCCAGCGCGCGCGGCTGCACGGCCAGGCCGGAGCCGCCGTCCAGTGTCCGGCGTTGCCGCAGACGGCCTCGTGCTGGTAGCGCTCGATCGGCTTGTGAAGTTCGAGCAACCGGTACGCGGTTGCGACGTCCTCGGGCGTCAGTGGTCGGTGCCAAACCAGCCCCATGGTTTCCCCTCCCTGGGAGTCGTTCCCTGCCCGGACAGGGACGTACCGCTGCCCCCTACCCTGCGATCTTCGATCCAATCCCGAATGGGAGACCAAGTTTTCGCAATTCCCATCGTAGGCGTTTCGGGTCGCAACGATGTCTTTCATACGTCTTTCGTTCGTTCAACGGACAGCGTTTTCGGACTGGCAGCGGTCTATGGGGTTCGTCGCCCAGCGAATCGATTGGGTTGCCTATCTGTTCGAGTTCGCGTGACCCCCGAACGGGGGTTATCCGATCGGCGGCGACCCTCGACCAACGGACGTGAGCAGGTAGCCGCCAGGATCGACCGTCCACACCGGCCGGACGCACAGCGAACACACTGGCCGCACACAGGAACCGCCGGACCTAACGTTCCGGAAATGCAGCCGCCACAGGACCCGAACAATCCCAACAACGGCAACCCGCCCCCGTACGGTCAGCCTCAGCAGCCCGGATGGGGCCCCGGCCCACAGCAGCCCTACGGCGACCCGTCCCAGGGCTACCCGCCGCAGCCCGGCTACGGGCAGCAGCCTCCTTACGGCCAGCCCGCCTACGGGCCGCCCGGCGGCTATCCGCCGCCGGGCGGCTTTCCGCCGCCGAGGAAGAACGCCTCCGCTGGGAAGGTCATCGGCATCATCGCCGCGATCCTCGTCGGACTGTGTGTCGTCGGCGGCATCATCAACGCCATCGGCGGCGGGGACGACACCGACACGGCGACGACCGGGTCGAGCACAAGTGCTGAGGTAGCGGCGCCGGCCGGCGAGAAGACTGGCGCGTCCGAGCCGAGTAGCCCGAAAGCGGCGCCCACCAGGAAGGAGACCGCGGAGCAGCGCAATGCCGTCCGGGCCGCCAAGCAGTACCTCGAATTCCAGCCGTTCTCCCGCAAGGGCCTGATCCGTCAGCTGTCGTCGGACGCCGGCTCCGGTTTCACCGAGGAAGCCGCGACCTATGCGGTGGACTCGCTGCACATCGATTACAACGAGCAGGCCTACAAGGCCGCCAAGAGCTACCTCGAGATCAACCCGTTCAGCCGACAGGGCCTGATCGAGCAGTTGGAGTCCGACGCCGGCTCCGGGTTCACCCATGCCCAGGCTGTGTATGGGGCAGACAAGGCGCTGAAGGAGTCGTAGGCCGGCATGCGGCGCAAGGTACACCGCCCCGCAGGCCGCCGTGTCGACACAGATGGTGGTGTCGGGAGGCCTGCGCTATCACCGCTGGCAACCCGTCGGCTCGGGTCTCGGCGGTCATCGACGCGATCCCGCTCTTCGGATCCCCGATCAAGCTGTGGGCCGACCGACCTGACGCAGGCCATTGCGGGCCGAGGCCGTCGCGTCGCTGCAGGTCAGATCCGGAAGAACCCCGCCTGACAGCGGTCTATCAGCGTCCTGACAGGTGCGATCCGCAAACTCATCTTCAAGCGGCCGAACGGGCGAATGGAGCGCCACCGATGGGCACAGCAACGTCTTCCACCGTCCGGTCCGCGGACGGCACCCCGATAGGCGTCCTCAGCGCCGGACGAGGGCCGGGGCTCGTCGTCGTTCCCGGCAACAACCGCCGGGCCCACCACTACGACGGGCTCGTCCGCGCGCTCGAGGACGAGTACACGGTGCACGTCGTCGACCGGCGCGGACGCGGAGCCAGCGGCCCGCAGGGCCCGCACTACAGCATCGAGGCCGAGGCCTCGGACGTCTTCGCGGTCATGCGCGAGACCGGCTCCGACCTGATCTTCGGCCACAGCCACGGCGGCCTGGTCGCACTCCACCTGGCGCTCTGGCGGCCGGTCGACGCGCTGGTCGTCTACGAGCCCGCGGTGAGCATCGGCGGCTCGTTCGACGTCGAGTGGTTACCGGCCTTCCAGCGGCACCTCGCGCTCGGCCAGCACGGCGCGGCGATGGCGACGTTCCTCAAGGGCACCCGGCTGGTCCCGATCGGCGACGCCCCGTACTTCGTCTACCGCGCGCTCGCGCACCTGCTGCTCCGGGGCGCCGACGGGGCCGAGACCCGGGCGATGATGCCGACCACGCCGGCCGAGATCGCCGAGATCGCCCGCCTGGATTCCGACGGACGCCGGTACGCGAGCATTCAGTCGCCGACGCTGCTCCTCGGCGGCGGGCGCACCCCCGACTACCTCACCACCGCGCTGCGCCGGCTCGACCAGCTGCTACCCGACAGCGAGTGCCACCTGCACCCCGACCTCGACCACAACGCCCCCGACCTCAGCGCTCCGGCCGCGGTGGCGGCCGAGATCAGCGGTTTCGTCACCCGCCGGGCGGCGGTCGTCGCCGGTTGAGGCCCGCACTAGGCTGCCACCCATGGTCCTACGGCAGCTCGCGGTGCTGATCGCCGGGCTGCTGGTCCTCACCGGGTGCTCGGTTTTCCGGTCGCCCCCCTCGACCGAGACGCACATCGTCACGTTCGAGGTGGAGACCGTCGACGCCTCGACCGTCGACATCAAGGCCGACTACTCGATGGTCCCGCTGGCCGACAAGAAGTCCACCCAGTACGGCTCGTCCTGGGACGTGGAACTGACGTTCCACTACCCGGACGTCTACCGGCTGGTGCTGTTCGGTGAGCCGCGGCAGCGGACCTACCGCTACCTCCGGCCGACGGTCGACGACCCCGAGGTCCGCTGCCGGATCAAGATCGACGGCGTGCTCGTCGCCGAGTACACCGGCAAGTCGGCGCTCTGCGTCCACACGATGACCGAGGGACGGCAGAAGCGGCTCACCACGGCCTGATGTGACGTACGTCGCTGCTGGTATCACGGCACCGGGTGACGACTCTTGTTCGTTGTGAAGGTCGTGGAAAGGGGAGTTGCTGTGGTGGACAACGTCGTGGCGGAGCGCGGAACCGGCGGCCGGTCGTTATTCACCGCGCTCGCGCTGACCGGCATCGCCGCGTCCGTCGCCTGGGCCGTGCGTGACATCCCGTCCGCGATCGGTGGCCGGCCGGCCGGTACGCGGCTCGAGCGCATGCGTCAGTCGCCCCGCTTCCGGGACGGGGCCTTCCAGAACGAGTCGCCCGCGTCGATCGCGCCCGCCGGGCGCGGGATGCTCGGCGAGTTCCTCTTCGGCCGGCAGCGGCGCAAGCCCACCCGGCCCGTCCCGGTCGTCAGCCCCACGCTCGACGAACTGGCGGCTCCGGCGTCGGAGGGCCTACGTGCGACGTGGCTCGGCCACGCGACCGTGCTGCTCGAGATCGAGAGCCGCCGCGTGCTGTTCGACCCGGTCTGGAGCGAGCGCTGCTCGCCGTCGTCGCTGGCCGGCCCACGCCGGCTGCACCCGGTCCCGCTCGACCTGGGCGCGCTCCCTGCGGTCGACGCGGTCGTCATCTCCCACGACCACTACGACCATCTGGACGAGACGAGCATCCGGACGCTGGCCCGCTTGCAGGATGCGCCGTTCCTCGTGCCGCTCGGGGTGGGGGCCCATCTGGAGCGCTGGGGAGTCCCGGCGTCCCGGATCGTCGAGCTCGACTGGGACGAGACCGCGACGGTCGCCGGCCTGGGCTTCACCGCCACCGCGGCCCGGCACTTCTCCGGCCGGCTCCGCTCCGACAACGCGACGCTCTGGGCGTCCTGGGTCGTGGCCGGCGCCGAACGCAAGGTCTTCTACACCGGCGACTCGGGCTACTTCGAGGGCTACACGACGATCGGCGCCGCCCACGGCCCGTTCGACCTGACGCTGATCCAGATCGGCGCCTACGCACCGTATTGGCCCGATATCCACATGACGCCCGAGGAGGGCGTCGCCGCGCACGTCGCGGTGAACGGCGGACTGCTGATCCCGGTGCACTGGGGGACGTTCAACCTCGCGCTGCACGACTGGTCGGAACCGGTCGAGCGGCTGCTGACCGAGGCCGCCGAGTGCGGTGTTCGCGTCGCGGTACCGCGCCCCGGGCAGGCCATCGACGTCGACGCCGCTCCGGCGCCCGACGGGTGGTGGCGGTCGGTTGCCTGACCACTCGATTTCTCGCTAGTTCTCGCCTGATCCCGCCCCGCCCCGCGCCACCCCTCCCGGCGCGGGGCGGTGCTATGTCGGCCGTCCGGGGGCAGGCCCCCAGAGCCCCGGCCCCCAGCTGGTGGTCACCGTTCACGGCGCGCCGACCGTTCGGTTCGACCCCGTCCGCAAGGGCGGTGCGGACCCTGACCGGACGGAGGATTCGGCGGGGCAGCGCCCGTCGCGCTGACTACTTAGCGTAACTAATTGAAATCAGAATGATCTGGGGGAGGTGGGCACCGTGCCGAAGGGATCGCATCGGGACCGACGACGCCGTCGGTCGTCGTGGCGAGCGGGGTGGGACGCTGCGGGGGCAGTGGGGCGCTGGGCCGTGATCGTCGGTGGGGTAGCGGGGTTGGTGGTGTGCGCGGTCGGGTTACCGCTGGCCGCCGCGCCCCGGGCGACGACCGGCACGACGACCGACGGCGCCGCCGCGGACTGCGTGGCCGAGGCCGTCGCCGCGTACCGGGTCCGCATCGTCTGCGGGATCACCGACCTGGCGCGCGACGGCGACTCGGTCTACGTGGGCTGGCGGACGACGAGCGGCCGGGTGCGCTCGATCTACGACCGGGAAGGCGCCGGGCAGACGATCTCGGTGACCGGATACGCCCCGACCGCGCGCGTGGGGCCGCCGCACCGGGTGCTCTGGAAGGTGTGCCGCGACCGGCAGGCGCCGCTGCCCGACGCCTGCTCGGAGTGGCGCACCGTCTGGGCCGAGCCGGCCGCCTAAGTGCGTTCGGTGCGCTGGACCGGGCGGCCGGGGCGCCAGAGCTCGACGATCATGACCTTGCGTTCCTGGTCGACCGAGGTCAGCACCGCTTCGCGCAGATCGACGCGGAACAGGTGGAACGGCTCCGGGGGGTGCCGGTCGTCGACGTAGGTGCCGAGGTCACCCTGGTCGACCACTTCCACCGCTGAGCCGGCGACCTTCGCGTCGCCGCCGTCCATCGAGCCGTCGCCCGGGTTGGCGTGAATCGCCACCCGGGCGTCGCGCTGCAGGTCGAGCGCCTTGCGGGCCTGCCACATCGACCCGAACGTCAGGTCGGGCCCGTAGAACTCGACCTCCGTGCCGCTGACCCGGGGCGAACCATCCGCCCGGAGCGTCGCCATCACGTGGTGCTTCGTGGCCGTGAACCGTGCCTTGATCGCCTCCGCCAACGCCGGTGCCTCGACGGAGAACTGTTCCCAACTCGCCATGCCCGACAGTCTCGCCGGAAACCCTGACAGTTCCCGGCAGGGTTACAGCGCCGGGGCCAAGGTGATCGACGCGGCGACCTCGTCCGCGGCGGCGGCGTCGAACGACACCGTCCGGTCGTCGGCCCGGGACGCCGGCGGCAGGTCCGCCGCCCGGGCCTCGATCCAGGCCAGGCACGTCGTGACGATCTGCCGGCCCAGCGGCTGACCGTCGAGGGCCTCGAGCAGCATCAGCGTGCCCGGGTCGTCGGCGGTGACCGGCTTGCGGGCGGTGCGGTCGGTCTGCGAGAGCACCGGCGAGTTCAGCGCCGCCACCCGGCCGGCCGCCTCGACCAGGCGCACCTCGGCCTCGTCCAGGCCCAGCCGGGCTCCGACCTCGCGGCAGAGCTCGGCCACGCCCGATCCCATCGGCGGCTCCTGTTCGAGTGCCGGAGCGATCGTCGAGGCCAGCGCGACGCGGTTCCGGCCGGTCGCCTTCGCGTGGTACATCGCCCGGTCGGCGTCGCGGATCAGGATCTCGTCGTCGACCAGGCCGATCGCGCAGGCCACACCCAGCGAACCGGTCACCTGGATCGGCTCGGAGTCCGGGATCTCGACCGGACGGCCGGCCAGCGCCGACCGGAGCCGTTCGGCCAGGATCGACGCCCCGGCCTCGTCGGTGTCGGGCAGCAGCCAGACGAACTCCTCGCCGCCGAAGCGGGCGACGACGTCGGCGTCCCGGGTGATGCCCTTCAGCCGGGCCGCCGCCTGCACCAGCGCGGCGTCGCCGGCGTGGTGGCCGCGCTCGTCGTTGATCCGCTTGAAGTGGTCGAGGTCGAGCACGACCAGGCTGAGCGGACGCCCGCTGCGGCGGGCCCGGGCCACCTCGTTGCGCATCGTGTCGTCGAAGAACCGGCGGTTGTACAGGCCGGTCAGCGGGTCGGTCACCGCGAGCCGCTCCTGCTCGCGCAGCGCCCGGCCGAGCTGACGGGCCAGGTCGGTGCGGTCGCGGGTCACCAGGTACTGACGCACCATCAGCCCGCCGAGGACGACCGCGCCCACGGTCAGCGAGAGGTAGCTCCCGCTGAACGCGTGCTCGAGCGTGCCCAGGCCGAGCACCGAGAGGCCGGCGGCCATCAGCGGGACGGCGGTCAGGTCCCGGCCGATGGCCAGGCGGACGGCGTCCGGCTCGTCGTGGCGCAGGGCGACCAGGCCGCCGAGCGCGAGCAGGACCGCGGCCAGCTGGTACCCGGAGTCGAGCCAGCTCCCGTCGCCGTAGGTGCCGTGCACCCGGCCGTAGAGGTAGAGGCAGTCGGTGAGCGCGTACACCAGGTACGACCAGCCGGCCAGCCGCACCGAGACCGGCAGCCGACGGTGCCCGGAGAGGCCGAGCGTCAGCAGGCAGCCCAGCACGACCAGGTCGGAGAGCGGGTAGAGCGCGGTGACGACCCGAGCCAGGCCGTCGACGTCCTCGATCACCGGGGCCACCAGGACGCGCCAGCCCAGCGCGCCGAGCCCGAGCAGGACCAGCGAGACGTCGAGCGCGACCCGGCCGCGGCGCGACCGGTGCCCCTGGCCGAACCCGATGACGAAGGCCGGGATCACGATCAGGTACTGGGCCAGGAACAGCCCATCGGCGGCCGACGGGTAGGCGACGTCCGGGCCCTCGATCTCGACGTACGCGAGCCAGAACACCTCGCCGGCCAGCCAGCACAGGTAAGAGATCGCGAGCAGAGCCCAGGTGCGGCCGGTCCGGGTCCGGGCCCGGCGGCGGAACGCGGCGATCACCGCAGTGCCCGTGGCGAGCCCGATCGGGACCAGGAACAGCACGTTGACCGCCAGCCGGGTGGCCGAGCCGGTGTCACCGGCCAGCCAGTTCAGCAGCGCGAACGCCGCCACCCAGTACAGACCGCCGATCGCGGCGAACCGTACGACCGCATCACTGCGGACGAGACGGCAGACCGCGATGCTCCGACTGCTCTCGTCCGGGTCGGTCGAGGCGCCCGCCAGCTCTGCAGCGAACCTCTCCACGAGTTATCACCCGTTCCCGCGATCCGGGGCGCGCCCTCCTGGCTCAGCCCGTACGGGGAACTCATCGGCGTCTCGCCGTGGCCGTCCAAGTGTCGTTCAGGCATCCGACGGTTGCGCCCGGGTAGCTCAGTGACGGGTCAGGACGATCTCCACCGCTCCCGGCTCGGCCGCCAGGTAGCACGACCCGCCGACCGGGAACGCGTAGATCGGGCTCGTGTGCCCCACGTCGACGTTCGCCAGCACCGGGACGCCGGCCAGCTGCGGCGCGGTCGTGACGATCTCCCGGAGCAGTTCCTGGGTCATCCCGGTGGCCCGCTGGAACCGGCCGATCACCAGCCCGCGGACCGCGACCCCGGTCTGCAGCAGCGACGTCAGGCGCCGAGCGAAATCGTGGACCGACGACTCGAAGTCGTCCTCGACCACCAGAACCGCCCCGTCCAGGTCGGGCCAGTACGGCGTCCCCTGCAACAGCGCCAGCGTGCTCAGGTTGCCGCCGATCAGCGGGCCGTTGGCGATGCCCGGCTGCAGCAGCCACCAGCCCTCGTTGCGAGCCGGGGCCGCCCGCTCGATGTCCGGCCGCCACCACTCGTCGTCGGTCCACGTCGCCGACGGACGCCAGCTCACCGCCGCGCCCGTGAACACCGCGCTCCGGAACGCCTCGATCGTCGCCTCGTTGTGGTCGCGCATCGCGAACGTCGAGAAGTGCGGGCCCGAGTACGTGACCAGATTCGACCGGGCCAGCAGCGCGCACTGCAGCGCGGTGATGTCGGAGAACCCGCTGAGCACCTTCGGGTTCGCCCGGATCAGGTCGTAGTCGAGGTGCGGGAGCAACTGGTTCGAGTGGTAGCCGCCGATCACCGTGAGAATCCCGTCGACCTCCGGATCGGCGAACGCCTCGTGCAGGTCGGCCACGCGTCCGGCCACCGGACCGGTGCCGAGCGGCCCGGTCTCCTCGACGTGCGCACCGAACGAGATCTCGAACCCGAACTCCCGCTGCAGCCGCTCGACCGCGCCCGCGCGCGAAGCGTCCGAAAGAAGGCCTAAAGACGACGACGGCGCGATCACCCGGATGCGGGAACCCTCGGTCAGCCGGGGCGGCAGCGTCGTCACCGGGCCTGCCCCAGCCCGTCGAGGACCTCGGCCGTCGGGAGCGCGGCGAGCGTCGCTCCGGGGATGCGAATCTTCGATTCGCGCAGCCCGCTGCCGATCACCACCTCGGCCGAGGCCGCGACCGCCGCGTCGATCAGCACCGGCCAGTCGGCCGGCAGGCCGAGCGGGGTCACCCCGCCGTAGGCCATCCCGGTGATCTCGACCACCTCGTCCAGCGGTGCGAACGACACCTTGCGGACGTCCAGGTGACGGCGGACGAGCCCGTTGATGTCGGCCCGGGTCGTGGCCAGCACGAGGCAGGCCGCGTACTTGACGACGCCTCCCCGCTTGCCCGCCACGACGACGCAGTTCGCCGACTCGTCCAAGGGCTCGCCGTACCGGGCGCAGAAGGCCTCGGTGTCGGCGTCGGTCGGGTCGATCGCAGCGACCTTGGCCCCCTCCACGAGGGCCTTCCCTACCGGTGGGGCCAGCAGTTCCAGGTGGTCGGCGGCGGGCAGCCAATCCAGCTTCTCGGTCACGTGCGATCCTCCGATCTGTTGGCTGCAACCCAACCACGGATGCGAGGGCGTTGATGACCGAGGTGGTTCTGCTGACCGGCGCGGCCGGCCTGATCGGTTCGGCACTCCGGACCCGGATGGCCCGGCCCGGGCGGCTGCTACGCCTGTTCGACACCGCGACGCTGGGCGCACCCGGCCCGGACGAGCAGGTCATCCAGGCGTCGGTCACCGACCCGGCCGCGGTCACCGACGCCTGCGCCGGCGTCGACGCGATCGTGCACCTGGCCGGCATCTCCGGCGAGGCGCCCTACGACGAGATCCAGGCCGTGAACGTCGAGGGCACCCGGAACGTGTTCGAGGGCGCCCGCGAGCACGGGATCTCCCGGGTCCTGCTGGCCAGCTCGAACCACGCCGTCGGTTTCGCGCGGCGGGAAGACGAACCCCTGCCCGCCGACGTCCCGTTCGCGCCCGACACCTGGTACGGCTGGTCGAAGACGTCGATGGAGTCGATGGGGCAGCTCTACCACCACCGGTTCGGGATGGACGTCGTCGCGCTGCGGATCGGGACCTGCCGCGAGACGCCGCCGCACGTGCGCTCGCTGGCGACCTGGCTCTCCCTCGACGACGCGGCCCGGCTGGTCGAGGCGTCGCTGAGCACGCCGTCGCCGGGGTTCCGGCAGGTCTGGGGCGTCTCGGCGAACACCCGGAACTGGTGGTCGCTGGCCGAGGGTTTCGCCATCGGCTACGCCCCGGAGGACGACGCCGAGGCCTACGCCGACCAGGTCGACGGTGAGCCCACCGACCTCGTCGGCGGGCCGTTCACCACGATCCCGCTGGGTGAGCGTTGAACTCGGCGGCGGTGCGGGCGCGGTCGAGCGTCCGCATGATCGACAGCGTCTCGTCGAGCGTCATCAGCGGGGACTCGGTCTCGCCGGCGCGGATGCGCCGCGCGACCTCCTCGGCCTGGAACGTGTAGCCGAGGCCGGGGAGCGTGAACTCCTCGGTCACCGGCTCGGCGCCGGTGCGGACCAGCGTGAACTTCTCCGGCCGGAAGAACGTCGGCGGGATGTCGATCCGGCCGGTCGTGCCGGAGATCGCGGCCCGGATCGGGTTGAGGCCGCGCAGCGAGCAGTGCAGCACCGCGACCGCACCGGACTCGTACCCCAGCAGCACACCGGTGTTCGCGTCGACGCCGGTCGGCGCGAGCCCGGTGGTGGCCAGCACGGTGGCCGGCTCGCCGAGGATCATCGACGCGAACGAGATCGGGTAGACCCCGAGGTCGAGCAGCGCGCCGCCGCCGAGCTCGGGCGCGAACAGCCGCCCGGCCGGGTCGTACTCGGCCGGGAACCCGAAGTCGGCCTCGACGGTCACGACCTCGCCGATCGCGCCGTCGGCGAGCAGGTCGCGGATCCGGGCGATGGCCGGGTTGAACCGCGTCCACATCGCTTCCATGCAGAACACGCCGGCCGCCCGGGCGGCCGCGACGACCTCGGCCGCCTCGACCTCGTCCATCGTGAACGGTTTCTCGACCAGGACGTGCTTACCGGCGCCGATGAAGGTCAGCGCGGCCGACGCGTGCCCCGAGTGCGGGGTGGCGACGTAGATGACGTCGACGTCGGGGTCGTCGGCCAGAGCCTGATAGCTGGCATGGGCGTGGGGGATGCCGAATTCGTCCGCGTAGGCCGTCGCGGTCTCCGCGGCCCGCGAGCCGACGGCCACGACCTCGTGGTCGTCCAGCGTCCGCAGGTCGGAGGTGAACGTCCGGGCGATGCCCCCGGTACCCAGAATGCCCCAGCGCAGCGTCACGCCCTCATTGTGAACGACCCGCCGACCAGCACCTCTTCGACCTCCAGGTCGGCGCCGAGGACGAGCAGGTCGGCGGCCAGGCCGGGCACCAGCGCGCCGACCCGGTCGGCGATGCCGATGGCTCGGGCCGGGGTCGCGCTCAGAGCGGTGACCGCGTCGATCAGCGGCACCCCGGCGTCGACGGCCCGGCGCAGCGCGATGTCCTGGGTGAGCGTGCTCCCGGCGGTCGCGCCGCTGCCCTCGATCAGCGCGACGCCACCCCGGACGTCCACCGAGCGCGGGCCGACCTGGTACTGGCCGTCGCCGGAGCCGGCCGCCGCCATCGCCGCGGTGACCAGCGCGATCCGCTCCGGACCGCAGAGCCGGAACGCCATCGCGAGCAGCGCGTCGTGGACGTGGATGCCGTCGGCGATCAGCTGCACGACGACGTCCGGGTGCTCGAGCAGCGCGCCGACCGCCCCCGGTTCGCGCTGCTGCGGCCCGGGCTGGGCGTGGAAGAGGTGGGTGGCCAGCGTCGCGCCGGCCTCGATCGCGGCCAGCGTGCGCTCGTAGCCGGCCCCGGTGTGCCCGATCGCCACCAGCACGCCGGCGTCGACCGCCCGTTTCACCAGCTCGAGCGCGCCCGGCAGCTCGGGGGCCAGCGTCAGCACACGCAGGTGCCCTCGGCAGGCGTCGATCAGCGTCTGCAGCGCGTCGACGTCGGGCGGGATCATCGCCGCCGGGTCCTGCTCGCCGGCGTGCGCGGGGGAGAGAAACGGGCCCTCGGCGTGGATGCCGGCCAGCGCCCCGGCCTCGACCAGAGGTGCGAGTGCGGACGCGGCCCGAGCCATCTCGTCGAGCGGCGCGGTGGCCAGACTCGCCAGCGCCGACGTCGTCCCGTGAGTGCGGTGCAGGGCCCCGATCGCGGCCGGCGCGTCCGGCTCACCACTGCAGTAACTCTGGCCACCGCCACCGTGGACGTGCAGGTCGACGAAGCCCGGTACGAGCCACCGTCCACCCAGGTCGACGACCTCGGCGTCGCGGGGGAGAGCCCGCTCGGGGCCACCGACGGCGGCTATTTTTCCCGATTGGAGAGCCACCCAACCACCCGGCACGACCCCGACCGGTGACACCAGCGTGGCGTCGGACAGGACGGTCATGCCGCTCCTTACGCAGATCAGAACGGTAGGTCATCGTACCTTCGGCCAGTTGTATCCGGCCGCGTGCATCAGCGTCGCGTCAGACTGTGCACAGAGCCCCGTCCGGAGCCGTTCCGATGGCTACAGTGGGGACGCTGGCCGGAGGAGGGACGAGGAGTTCATGGACCAGAGCCACGTCCCGGCGCCCCTCGACGAAGCTGATGAAACTCATGAGGCTGCCGAGAACGCCGGGCCGGAACTGAACGATTCAGGGTTGACCGAGCGCGAACTAGCGATCCTGGCATTCGAACGGCAGTGGTGGCAGTTCGCCGGTGCCAAAGAGCAGGCGATTCGCGACCAGTTCTCGATGTCGGCGACCCGGTACTACCAGCTGTTGAACGCATTGATCGACCGGCACGACGCACTGGTGCACGACCCGATGCTGGTGAAGAGGCTGCGTCGCGTGCGGGCGCAACGTCAGCGCCAGCGCTCGGCTCGCCGCCTCGGCGTCCGCCTGTAGGTCCCTTCGGGCGCGTGCCGCCGGGGCACGCGTCCGCCGGAAGGTTCATCCGCAGGGCAGGCCGACCCGCAGCCGGGTACCGGCGCCGAGGTCACTCTCGACGGCGGCCCAGCCGTGCAGGGCGCGGGTGCGATCGGTGATCCCGGCGAGCCCACCACCGGGGACGACCCGCGCTCCGCCGGGCCCGTCGTCGGCCACCAGACCGTGCAGCCAGCCGTCGACCTCGGTGATGACGATCCGGACGGAGGCGTCGGGCGCGTACTTGGCCACGTTGGTCAGTCCCTCGCAGAGGGCGAAGTAGGCGGTCGCCTCCACCGCGGGTGGCTGCCGCCGTGCGCTCACCGCGAGGTCGACCGACAGCCCCAGCCGACCGGCGACCGACTTCAGGGCCGGCCCGAGCCCGTCGGTGCGCAGTACCGGCGGATGCAGGCCCTGGGCGAGCGCCCGCAGGTCGTCCAGCGCGGCCTGGACCTCGTCCCGGCACGCGGCCGCGACCGAACGCACCGACTCGACCGGCGTCTCCGCGGCCAGCTGCTCGAGCTGCGCCGACAACGCGACCAGCTGCTGCTGCGCGCCGGTCCGGAGGTCGTTCTCCAGCCGCTGCCGCTCGGCCGTCTCCCGCTCCTCGACCCGCGCCTGAGCGGCGTGCACCTGCTGGAGGTGCGCGGTCGCGACTGCCTGGAGCTGCGCGGTGAGCAGGGCCTGGCTGCCGGCCCGGAGCACCGCGTCCACGATGGCGGGACGGGAACGCAGGGCCGCGTCCAGCTCGATCACGGCCAGCGGCGTGCGATCGTCGGTGCGGGTCTCGATCAGCCAGCGCGACGGCTCCGCGGGTGGCAGGTCGACCAGCCGGCCGGCCGAGTCGACGTAGCTCTCCTCGGTGGGCACCCAGAACAGCAGCGTCAGCGACGGGTCGCGCAGCGCGTGCGCGAGCGCCTCCCGCACCCGGGCGACCGACGTGCTCGCCGACGTCATCCGGACGACCCGCAGCGGAGCGTCGACCTCCCACCAGCGCTCCCGGAGCGCGCCGGAGAGCACGGCCAGCGGCAGCACGACCGAGACCGTGTTCTCGACGACGTAGAACGACATCAGCGCTTCGAGGTCGGTCCACGCGTCGGTGCGCAGCGTGACCGTGGCGACGATGGCGACGAGCGCGGTCGCGACCAGCACCGGGATCATCGCCGGGCGCTCGTTGCGGGCCAGCCGCCGCCCGCGGCGCACCAGCAGGGCCAGGTACCAGACCGCGAGGACGCACTGCAGGCCGATGTTCACCGTGATCAGCCGGTCGAACAGCCACTCGTCCGGCACCAGCGTCGGCCAGAACACGTCGGCGGAGTTGCCGTTCCACTCCGGGCGGGACACGAACTCGACCAGGAACTCCTGGACGATCAGCACCTCGATCGCCGCGTACATCCAGTAGCGCTCGGCCCGGCCGACGAGCCGCCCGACCGGGTAGACCAGCACGGCCGCGCCGACCGCAATGATGCTGACGCCCTCGCTGAAGATCGCGAAAACCGGGAAGATCCCGCGGTCCCAGATCGACAGCCAGGTGAACGCCGTGAACGCGGCGGCGACGACGAGGAGCACGCCGCTGCGGCTGCGCGTGTCACCGGTCCCGGCGAGCAGACCGCCGGCCGCGCCGAACGCGACCGAGGCGACGACCGAGAGCGCGGCCGCGGCGACGTGGTGCCACCAGTACGGGGCACCGCAGACGAACGTGAGCAGACCGGCGCCGAGACCGAGCAGGGCCGCGCGGCCGATGTGCCCCGGAACCGGTAGCGCCGCGCGCATGCTCACGCGCGGATCGTAGTGGGGGTCAGTGCCGGGCCGCCGCCCCCGAACGGGGGTCAGCGGTTCTCGGCGTACGCCTTCAGGTGGGCCACCTGCACCGGGTCGAGCGACGGGCGGACCTTGCCGCGGGCGGTGCGGAGGTGCTCGGCGGTGACCTCGGCGGTGTCCATCGACTCGCGCATCGCGGCCAGCGCGGCCTCGCGCACGAGCGCGGCGCAGTCGGCCGAGGAGAACCCGTCGAGCTCCTCGGCCACGGTCTTCAGATCGATGTCTTCGGTGAGAGGCACCTTCCGCGCCGCGGCCTCCAGAATGTCGGCCCGGGCTGATGCGTCCGGCGGCGGGACGAACACCAGCCGCTCCAGACGGCCGGGCCGGAGCAGCGCCGGGTCCACCATGTCCGGCCGGTTCGTCGCCCCCACCACCACGACGTTGCGCAGCGACTCGACGCCGTCCAGCTCGGTGAGCAGCGCGGCCACCACCCGGTCGGTCGTGCCGCCGTCGGTCGACTGGCCGCGGACCGGCGCCAGCGCGTCGACCTCGTCGAGGAACACCAGCGTCGGGGCGGCCTCGCGGGCCCGGCGGAACAGCTCGCGCACCGACCGCTCGCTCTCGCCGACCCACTTCGTCAGCAGCTCGGCGCCCTTCACCGCCAGCACGTTGGCCTGCCCGGTGCCGGCCAGGGCCCGGACCAGGAACGTCTTGCCGCAGCCGGGCGGCCCGTAGAGCAGCACCCCGCGCGGCGGGTCGACGCCGAGCCGGGTGAACGTGTCCGGGTAGCGCAGCGGCCAGAGCACCGACTCGGTCAGCGCCTCCTTGACCTCGACCATGTCCCCGACGTCGTCGAGGCTCAGCGAGGCGACCTCCAGCGTGGACTCGGCCATCGAGGTCGGCCGCACCGTTTGCCGGGCCACGTCCAGGTCGGACTGGCCGATCAGTGGTGAGTCGTGGTCTCGTTGTCGGATCGCGGCGCGGACGCCCGCTTCGCGGACGAGCGTCCCGAGGTCGGCGGCCACGAAACCCGGCGTCCGGGCGGCGACGTCGTCCAGCGAGACGTCGTCGGCGACGGGGAGGCCGCGGGTGAACAGCGCGAGCAGATCGCGGCGCTCGGTCGCGTCCGGCATCGGCACCCGGAGTTCGGAGTCGAGCACGCCGGGGCGCCGCAGACCGGCGTCGACGTCTTCGGGTCGGCTGGTCGTGCACACGACCGCGGTCTGGCCGTCGCCCACCAGGTCGGCGATCAGCTGGATCAGCACGGTGGCGAGCGGGCCCGGGTCGGTGCGCGGGGCCAGCGCTTCCACGTCGTTGAGCAGCAGCACGGCCGGCTGACTCTCCTGGGCCCGGGCGGCGGCTTGCCGGAGCGCGTCGGCGGCCGCGTTCGGCGCGACCGCGGCCAGGCCCGGGCACCAGATGCGCAGCACCGCGGCCCCGGTGGCCTGGGCCACCGACCGCACCAGCGTCGACTTGCCGGCGCCGGCCGGGCCGGTGATCAGCACGCCGAGCTGAACGTTCGTCCCGAGCCGGTCGAGCACCTCGCGGTGGTGGAACGCGAGGTCGAACAGCTCGGTCAGGTGCGCGGCCTGGCTGCGCAGGCCGACCAGGTCTTCCGGCGGCCGGGGTTCCTCGTCGAGCGCGGCGCCGGGCTCCGCGAACGCCTTGTCGGTCGCCGTGCTGATCCGGACGCCCCGGGCCGCGGCGGTCTCGCGGTCGACCGCGGTCCCGGCGGCCCCGGCCGCCCCTGGGGAGGGGAAGGTTCCGCCGGGAGGCGGGACCGGAACGCCGAGGCCGCTGGGTGACCGGGGGATGCCCGGGGCGGCGGCCGGGAAACCTGCGGATCGCGACGGCGTGCCGCTGGTCCAGGCCGGGCCGGTCGCCGACCGGCCCCAGACCGCGCCTCCCGACGTCTCCGACCAGGTGACGATCGTCTCCGGCGTGACCAGCGCGGCCGTCTCCGGCTCGGACGCGACGACCGTGAGCAGCGCGGCCGTCCAGCCGCTGCCGACCGTGTTGGAGAGGCTCCGGCGGGCCGACTCCACCAGCGGGCGGTGCGGGTGCGCCGGGTCGAGGTCCTGCGGTAGCAACGAGACGTCGTCGCCGCTGGTGACGACCTTGCTCAGCAGCGCCAGCCGGAGCATCTCGGGCGAGACGGCGGCCACCACCGTGGCGTCCCCGGTGACCGTGACCGTGCGCGCGCCCTGAATCGGAGCCGCGCTGACGTCGACCGGGGCGCCGTCCCGGATCCGGAGGTTGCCCATCGTCAGGTCGTCGGCCAGCAGCAGGCCGCGGGCCGAGCCCGGCTCGCCGGGCGCGGCGATGCCGGCCGACGTCCGCTCCGCGCTGCGCAGCAGGACCGGGTCACCCGGCTGCAGGTCGAGCGCGGCCAGGACCTCCGGATGCAGCCGGACCACTCCCCGGCGGGCGTCGAGCACGGCCGACCGCAGGCTGGCGGTCAGGGTCAGCGAGGGCGGCTGCGATGTCACGTTGTCAGTCTGCGTCCTCTTGCAAAGCGTGCGCAGCGACGGTGGCGGTGTCGTTGATGTGGTTCAGCGTGATCGCGATGACCGCGTCGGCGTCCCGGGCCCGATAGGCCTTCACCATCGCGCGGTGGTCGTCGCGGGCCCGGCGCCGCCGGGCCGGGTCGTTGTGCACCGAGAGGCCGACGTAGAGCGCCGACACGTCGGCGAGCCGGCGGAGGATCGCCCGCAGGTGCGGCTGGTTCGACGTCCCGTCGAGCAGTCGGTGCAGGCGCCGGTTGTTCTCCACCCACTCGGCGTCCGGGCTGGTCAGCGTCATCCGGCGGACGAGGATGCCGGCTTCGTCGAGCTCCTCGTCGGTGATCGTCTGGACCCGCTCGCGGATCGCCATCGGCACCAGCAGCCGGCGCAGCGCGTACACCTCTTCGAGCTCGGCCAGGCTCACCTTGTGCACGGTGGCACCGCGGAACGGGTCGACGTCGACCAGCCCCTGGCTCTCCAGATCGCGCAGCGCCTCCCGGATCGGGGTGACGCTGACCTGGAGCTGGGCCGCGAGATCGGCCTGGACGAGGTGGGTACCGGCCGGGAGCAGGCCGGACACGATCGCTTCGCGAAGCCGATCGGTCACGTCTCGGTGAGCGGTGCGGACCGTGCTGGCCGCGAGGGTCGGGAGCCCACCGTTCGCCTTCATGTGCCCCCTCGCCTTCCCGGCTGAGATTCCAGTGTAGGGGGTGCGACGGGTATCACAGGAACGTGCCGCGACCGCCGGCGGTAGCCGCGATCACCGAGCCGGTCGTGCGCACACCCAGGAACGCGGCCCGGCGCGGTTCCTGACCCGGCCAGAGCGGAGTGTCCAGCGAAACCGTCGGGTCGACGACGATCCGGCTGTCGTCCAGGCCGCCGGCCGGGCGGAAGACCGCGGCCGCCGCCGTCGTCAGCTTCTCGATCGCGGTCGGCAGCGTCAGTACACCGTCGTCGACGAGGCTGAGCACGGCGGGCAGCAAGCTCTGCTCGATCTCCAGGCCCGGGCCCTTGTTGCCGGCGATCGGCGCATTGTGGTCGCTGGCGATCAGGTTCACGGCGTCGGCGACGATCGCCCGCAGGGTGTCGCGGGCCGGGTTGCCGGGCACCGGCGGGAGCACGAACAGTTCTTCGGAGCGGCCCTCGGGCAGTTCGAGCAGGAAGTGCGGCGAGGTCTGGCTGGTGGAGTCGGGCCGGGACGCGACCTGGTCGGCCATCGTCTTCGACGTGACGTGCCGGAAGTGCACCGGGCCGCCGTGGTCGGCGACCACCGACTCGAATGCGGCCTCGTCGTAGAAGTAGATCGCCGCCCGGCAGTCGGCGGCCCAGATCGCTTCGACGGTCCGCTCGAAGTTCGGGTCGTTCGAGTAGCACTTGATCACCGGCGCCCAGGTCTCGCGGATCTCGTCGCCGTGGGCGGCCAGCCAGGCCGGGAAGTCGGCGCTGCTCGGCTGATCGGAGACGGAGAGGATCGGCATCATCCGCGGGAAAGTGGTCGCGCGGAAGAACGCGGTGACGCCTTCGAGCGGCAGATCCTTGATCAGGTGCCAGGGCGTCGCCGAGTTCAGCTGGGTGACGCCACCGGCCAGCGCGCGCAGCCGGTCGAACTCGCGCACTCCGCGGGGCACCAGCGGCAGGTGGGCGTCGGCGTCGAACACCCCGGGCAGCACCCAGTAGCCGGAACCATCGAAATCGGAGCGGGCCGCGGCGACCCCGGGCACGTCGAACGTCACGTCGGTGCGGTCACCGGTCAGCGGGTCGAGCACGTCGTGCAGGACGACGGGCATCAGCGTTTCTGCCATCGGGGTCCTCTCATCTGATTTCAGGCATCGTATATGATCGAACCTCTTGGTGGGCGCCCCTGCTGAGAACGAAGGTGCGGGTGAAGGCATGAGGGTGCCGACGTCGTTCGGGTGGTCGTGCGTCGCCCGGATTCCTCCGCTGATGACGCCGATCGCCCTGGTCGCGGTCGTGCAGCAGATACGGAACGACTACACGGTCGCCGGGCTGGCGTCGGGGTTGTTCGGGGCCGGGATGGCGGTCGGGGCGCCGGTGCTCGGGCGACTGATCCAGCGGTACGGGCAGGCGCGGGTGGTCGGGACGGCGTCGGCGGCCTGCGGGCTCGTGCTGGCCGGGCTCGCGCTCGGTGAGGCACTCCGGCAACCGGTGGCGTCTCTGCTGGTGCTGGCCGGTGTGGCGGGTGCGCTGGTGCCGCCGTTCACCGCGGCGATGCGCGCGGTGTGGACCGCACTGGCGGCGGATGCGCGGACGCGTTCGGCGAGCTTCGCGCTCGACGGCGTCACGTTGGAGTTGCTGTTCGTGGTCGGTCCGATCCTGGTCTCGGGAGCCTTGCTGATCGGGCCGGACGTGCTCGCGCTGCTGGCGGCCGCCGTCCTGATCGGAGTCGGGGGTGTCGGGTACGCGCTGACTCGTCCGGTGCGTGGGCTCGCGCGAGGCGGCCCCTCGGCGCCCACCGAGCGAGGTCTGTTCCGGCGGCCGGGCGTGCCGGCGGTGCTCGTCGTCGCGTCGGCCACCGCGGCGACGATGGGAGCGGTCGACACCGCGTTGCTGGCCGTCGCGGCGGACGATCTCGGGGGATCGGCGCTGATCGGGCCGTTGATCGCGTGCATCGTGGCGGGGAGCGTCGTCGGCGGGCTGGTACTCGGTGCCCGTGCTTGGCCGGGGACTCCGGCGACGCAGTCCCGGGGCGTCCAGCTCGGGCTCGCGGTGCTGCTAGTGCCGATCTGGGCCGTCGTCATGCGGCCCGGTGGGCCGCCCTTGGTGCTGCTCGGGGCGCTGCTCGCGGTGTTCGGCTCGATGCTCGCGCCCTGCTTGATCCTGCAGCAGGCGGTGCTGGACGACCTGGTGCCGGCCGCTGCGCGCCTACCGGCCCAGGCCTGGCTGGCCAGCGGCACGACCGCCGGAACCGCGCTGGGCACCGCGATGGCCGGCGCTGTCGTCGAGCTCGGCGGCCCGGTGCGCGCGCTGGCCATGGCCGTGGCGCTGACCGCGGCCGCAGCCGCGGCGGCGGTGCGGGTCGCGTCGGCGGCCCGGATCTCGGCCGCCGGCCCGGGCGCGGCGGCGGGCGCGGTTTCGTCGAGCGCCACGCCTGATGGCGCCGAGGTTTCCGCCCCCGACGCAACTCCGGCCCCACCCGGGTAACCGTTTCGCGCTCGTGAAGTCCTTGTAGCAGAGCCATTGCTGCCCTGGACGACCGCTCGGCAGCCAGTCACATTTCATATATGATCGGAGATGCCACCGAGGAGCTGCTGGCTCGTCTCGACGCGTTGGAAGCCCAGGACGCCGTCCGCAAGCTCAAAGCGGCGTACATGCAGGGCCTCGACGACCGTCTGCGCGGGCGGGTGGCGGACCTCTTCTGGGAGGACGCGGTCTGGGAGTCACTCCCGGGCCGGGCCCCTACCAGTCCTCCGCCCTCCGCACCGATCGTCGGCCGCGAGGCCATCGCCCAGTCGTTCGTCGACGCCGCGAACTGGATGTCGTTCACCGCGCACTACCTCACGAACGAGGACATCGCGGTGACCGGCGACCGGGCGGTCGGCCGCTGGAAGCTGCTGCAGACCTGCACGGCCGAAGCGACCGACACCGCGTTCTGGCAGGCCGGCGTGTACGTCGACGACTTCGAGCGCCGGGACGGCGTCTGGAAGTTCTCCCGGCTGCGCCTCGCGATGGACTTCCGCACCCCGTTCGACGAGGGCTGGGCGAAGACCCGGTTCTGGGACCCCACGAAGGACGGCTCATGAGAATCGCGAAGTTCCGCTCCGGCGGGGTCGTCCGCACCGGCCTCGTCACCGGCGACGAGATACAGCCGCTGCACCACTCGCTCGACGAGCTGGTCGGCGGCGCGACCCCGGAGCCGCTCGGCGGCCGGATCCCGCTGACCGCGGTCGAGCTGCTCGCACCGCTGACCGTGGACTGCCGCGGCTTGCTCTGCTGCGGCATCAACTACGTCGAGCACCAGCGCGAGTCCGCCGAGGCGTTCGTCAAGGACGTGCCCGAGTACCCGATTCTGTTCTTCAAGACGCCGGCCGCGGTGGCCGACCCGTTCGCGGCGCTCGACCTCGACCCGCACGTCTCCACCGAGTTCGACTGGGAGGTCGAGCTGGGCGTGGTGATCGGCCGGGGCGGCCGGGACATCGCGGCCGAGGACGCCGAGCAGCACATCTTCGGCTACACGGTCGTCAACGACGTCACCGCCCGGGACGTGCAGCACCGGCACAAGCAGTGGCACCTGGGTAAGAACGTCGACCGCAGCACGCCGGTCGGGCCCTGGATCGTCACCGCCGACGAGCTCGGCTACCCGCCGGTCGTCGACGTCGCGCTGACCGTCAACGGCGTCCGCAAGCAGCACGCGACGACCCGGGACATGGTCTTCAGCATCGCCGACCAGATCGCGGTGATCTCCCGGTACCTCGAGCTGCGCCCGGGCGACGTGCTGGCCACCGGCACGCCGGCCGGCGTCGGCTTCGCCCGGACGCCGGCCGAGTTCCTGCGGGACGGCGACGTCGTCGAGGCGTCGATCGACGGCATCGGAAGCGTGCACAACCAGGTCCGGGCCCGCACGGCGGTGAGCGCGTGAACCGGGTCGTGCGCACCGACGGAGAGACCGTAGGTCTCTACTCGCCGGCCGTCGCCACGCCGGCGAACACCGGGCTGGTGTTCGTCAGCGGTGTCCTCTCGGTCGACAAGGCCGGCGAGACGATCCACGCCGGCGACTTCGAAGCCCAGATGCGCAACGTGTTCACGCTGCTCGGCAGCGTGTTGGAAGCCGCCGGCAGCTCGTTCGGCGAGCTAGTGAAGATGACCACCTACCTGGTCGACCCCGACCACATCGCGGACTTCTACGCGGTCCGCGAGGTGATCTTCGAAGACCTGTTCCCGGGACGCCGCCCGCCCGGCAACACGCTGCTGGTCGTCCGCCGGCTCGTACGCGCCGAATTCCTGATCGAGATCGAGGGCGTCGCGACGACGACCCGGGAGCGAGGAGAGTCCGATGAGCTCGTCGGTTGAGACCACGTCATTCGCCAGCGGGAGCCGGCTGGTCGGCACCGGCGCGCTGGACGCCGACAACGCGGCCGATGCGGGTGGCGCGTCCGGCGCGCTCTCCCGCGGGACCGCGACCTCGGCGGCCGGTATGTGGATGGGCACGAGCGTGCTCCCGCCCGGTAGCAGGTCCGCACCCCACCACCACGAGGACCAGACCACGTTGGTCTGCGTCATCTCCGGCGCGATGCGGTTCCTGGTGCAGGGACCGGACGGCCTGGAGGACTTCACCGCCACCGCCGGGCAGATCGCGGTGGTCCCCGGTGGCCTCGTCCACCACGAGGAGAACCCCGGCGACGAGGAGTGCCTGTGCGTCGTCGTGCGCAGCTCCGAAGCCCCCGTCGTCGTGAACGTCTGAAGGAGTCAACCGGATGAACCCGCAGGTCCAGGCCATCCTGAACGCGCTCGATCCCACGTCGACCGACTACACGACCGCCCGCACGATGCCGGCCTCGGTCTACACGTCCGAGGACTTCTACGCCTTCGAGAAGGAAGCGATCTTCGCGAAGGAGTGGCTCTGTCTCGGGCACGTCAGCCAGGTCCCCAACGAGGGTGACTACTTCACGATCCAGGTCGCCGACGAGCCGCTGATCGTCGTCCGGGGCAGCGACGGCGCGATCCGGGTCATGTCGTCGATCTGCCAGCACCGCGGCTATCCGGTGAAGATCGACGGCGACCAGGGCAACGCCAAAGAGTTCCGCTGCGACTACCACTACTGGGCCTACAACCTCGACGGCCAGCTCAAGGCCGCGCCCGAGATGACCCGCACGTGCCCGCTGGCGCAGCTCCGCGCCGAGACGCAATTACCGCAGCTCAAGGTCGAGATCTGGCACGGCATGATCTTCGCGAACATGGATCTGGACGCCGCCCCGCTGGCGCCCACGCTGACCAAGCTCGCGCCCGAGTTCGAGGCCTATGACGTCTCCAACCTGACGCTGATCAACCCGATGGAGTACAAGGGCCAGCCCTGGAACTGGAAGGGCATGCACGAGAACGCCCTCGAGCCCTACCACACGTCGTTCGTCCACATGGGTTACCACGACATCGCGCCGGCCTCGATGGCCGAGTTCACCGAGTGGGACGACGCCGACGGCCAGGTCATGCACCCGACGAACTACCGCTGGATGGACGCCGGCTTCAACCCGACCGGGATGGCGATCCTGCCGGTCTTCCCGGGGCTGTCGGAGGAGCGGCGCAAGCGCGTCATGTTCGCTTCCGTCTTGCCGACGGTCTTCTTCGCGCTCAGCCCCGAGCAGGTCTTCTACTTCCTGATCACGCCCGAGTCGGCGAACACGATGACGCTGCGGATGGGCTGGCTGTTCCCCGAGGTCTCGCTCAAGTCGCCGGGCTTCCAGTGGGCGTTCGAGATGCAGAACGCGGTGAACCAGGTCATCAACGACCAGGACATCTACTCGAACACGCGGATGCAGGACGGTCAGCGGTCCCGGTACACCAAGCGCGGCCGGTACAGCTGGCAGGAAGGCACGCTGCCGCAGATGAACCGGTGGCTGACCCTTCGTTACCTGAAGCACGCCGCCGAACTCGGATGACCGTCATGTCGCAGTCGGCGGTCCAGGAGGCCCGCGAACAAGACGTGGTCGACCGGGCCCTGCCCCCGTCCCGGGGTACGGGCCGGCGGCTGCGCCGGGCCGGTGCTGCCGTCGTCCACGCGGTCTGGCCACTGATCGCGCTGTTCGGGGCCTGGGCACTGTGGGTGCGGGCCGGCGACGTCCCGCCCGCCGTCGCGCCCAAGCCGGGCACGGTGCTCGAGTTCCTGGCCGAGAACGCCGGGAGCTTCGTCGGCGACGCGCTCAACACGCTGGCCGTCGTCGTGGGTGGCCTCGTCGTCGGCGCGGTGGCCGGCGTGGTGCTGGCCGCGCTGTCGTGGACGTCGCAGATCGCCCGGGCGGTGATCAACGGGCCCGCGTTGCTCACCCAGTGCCTGCCGGTCGCGACGATCACGCCGGTGCTGGCCCGGTTGTTCGGCTACGGCGTCAGCACGATCGTCGTGATCACCGCGTTGATCTCGTTCTTCCCGGTGCTGGTCTTCGCCGCCACCGGGTTGCGTCAGACGCCGGCCGGCGCCGACGACCTGTTCGTCGTGCTCGGGGCCGGCCGGTGGACGCGGTTCTGGCGGCTGGCCGTGCCGTCGGCCGTGCCGCGGGTGCTCGTCGCGATGCGGGTGTCGGTCGTCGCCGCCGTCGCCGGAACGATGCTCGCGCAATGGGTCATGGGCACCAGCGGGCTCGGCTATCGCCTGATCATCGCCCAGACGTCGTTCCGTACCGCGGAGGCGTGGGCGTCGTCCGTCGTCTCGATCGTCCTGTCGGTTCTGCTCTTCGCGGTCGTGTCGGCGATCTGCCGCGTGGTCGAAAAGCGTTTCTCATAACCCCCCACTGGAGAACCCCATGGCCACCAGAAGGAACTTCCTCAAGATCGCCGGGCTCGGCGTCACCGCGATCGCCGCGGCCCCGCTACTGGCCGCCTGCGGCGGCGGCGATGACGACGCGAGCAGCAGCGGCGGCGTGACCGACCTCAAGGTCCAGCTGTCGTGGATCACCGACGCGAGCTTCTCGCAGCTCTACATCGCCGACTCCAAGGGCTACCTGGCCGACGAGAAGGTCAAGCTGTCGCTGATCCCCGGCGGCTCCGACATCGGCGCGATCGAGGGAATCGTCGCCAGCGGCGCGGCCGACGTCGGCATGTCGACCGACATCACGAGCCTGATCGCGGCGATCGCCGACGGCAACCCGCTGGTCTGCATCGGTGCGCTGTACCAGGAGAACCTCAACGCGCTGATGTCCGACCCGGCCAAGCCGATCACCAGCGTCGCCCAGCTCAAGGGCAAGAAGATCGGCGGCAACCAGGGCGTCCAGACGAAGTTCGACGCGATGTTCAAGCTGGCCGGGCTCGAGCCCGACTACACGTTCGTGCCCACCGGTTACGGCCCCGACCCGCTCATCAAGGGCGACGTCGACGCGCTCGCGGTGTTCGTCACCGACGAGGCGCTGGCCTACCAGGACACCACCGGCAAGGCGCCGACGCTGCTGACGTTCACCGAGGCCGGCCTGCCCGCGTACACCGAGCCGATCTTCGTCACGACCGACACGCTCAAGAACAAGCGCGACGCGCTCAAGGGCATGCTCTCCGCGTTGAAGAAGGCGTCGGCCGACGACATCGCGGACCCGGCGCTGGGCGCCAAGCTCGCGGTCGACCAGTACGGCAAGGGCAACGACCTGACGCTCGAGCACGAGACCGAGCACAACAAGGCGTACGTGAAGTTCATCGAGAGCGCGGCCACCAAGACCAACGGCTACCTCTGGGTCGACCCGGCCGAGATCTCCGGCCCGATCGTCAAGGGCATGAAGGCGTCCGGCCTGAAGACCGCCGACGTCTCCAAGATCCTCGACACCTCGCTGCTCGAAGAGCTCAAGGAGGGGTGACGTGACCGCCACCGCGACGCGGGGAGCCCCGATCCGGCTGGGCGGGGTCGGCAAGACGTTCTCGTTGAAACGAGGGAAGTCGGTCGAGGCCGTCCGCGACCTCTCGCTCGAGATCCAGCAGGGCGAGTTCGTCGCGCTGATCGGCCCGTCGGGGTGCGGCAAGTCGACGGTGCTGCGCATGATCGCGTCGCTCGACGCCCCGACCAGCGGAACGGTCACGGTCGCCGACCAGAAGCCGGGTGAGCTCGCCGCCCAGCATCGGCTCGGCGTCGCGTTCCAGGACAACGCGCTGCTGCCCTGGTCGTCGGTGCGGCACAACCTCGCGCTGCCCTACAAGGTCGCCCACCGGCCGGTGGACCGTCAGCGCATCGACGACCTGATCGACCTGATCGGGCTGCGCGGTTTCGAGGACGCCCGGCCCAAGCAGCTCTCCGGCGGTATGCGTCAGCGGGTGTCGATCGCCCGGTCGATCGTCCTCGAGCCCGACGTGCTGCTGCTCGACGAGCCGTTCGGCGCCCTCGACGCGGTCACCCGGCGCCGGTTGAACGGGGAACTCCAGCGGATCTGGATGGCCGACCCGGTCACCACCGTGCTGGTCACACACGACGTCGACGAGGCTCTGCTGTTGGCCGACCGGGTCGTCGTCCTCTCGCCCCGGCCCGGCCGGGTGAGCAAGGTCCTCGAGGTGCCGTTCGCCCGCCCGCGTACGCAGGAGGTCACCCGCACGCCGGAGTTCCACGAACTGGTCGACGAGCTGACCGCCGAGCTCGACGTGCTGAGCCGGGGGTCGGGCGAGTGACCAGGGCGCTGCGATCGAGCGCCTACGGCGCCCTGGGAATGGTGGTGGTCCTCGCCGTCTGGCAGCTCCTGGCCACCACGGGGACGCTCGGTGGCGCGCTCACCGCCCCGACGGTGGTGGCGCGGGTGTTCGGGGACGCCGAGGAGCGGTCGACGCTGGCCCAGGCGGCGGTGGCGACGGGCGGCGAAGCGGTCGTCGGGTTCGGTTGGAGCCTGCTCACCGCGGTCGTGGTCGGGCTGCTCGTCACGCTGGTCCGGCCACTGCGCCGCGGAGTCGACCAGCTCGCGACGATCGAGAGCGCGATCCCGTTCCTCTCGCTCGCGCCGATCATGCTGGCGCTCGTCTCCCGCGAGCACGTGCCGGCCGCGATGGCCGCCGCGACCGCGTTCTTTCCGCTCTACGTCGCGGTCACGGCCGGCCTGGACGCGGTGTCCAGGTCGGTCGCCGACCTGTGCACGGTGCTCGGGGCGTCCCGGATCGACACGCTGATCCGGGCCCGCATCCCGGCCGGTCTGCCGGTCATAGCGACCGGTTTCAAGGTCGGCATGCCGCTGGCCATCGTCGGCGCGGTGATCGGCGAATGGTTCGGATCCAGCGACGGTGTCGGGCCGATCATGCTCGCCGCGATGCGCGGCTACCAGATGCCCACGATGTGGGCGGCCGTGGTCGCCACGGTCCTCGTCGCGCTCGTCCTCTACGGCGTCTGCGCACTTCTCGAAGCACTCGTGACTCACCGATTCGGCTAAGGGGTCCCCATGGCCTTTCCTCCCGTCATCGATCTCACCAGCCCCGACGCCCCCGCCCTCATCGACGAAGCCTGCCGCAACGTCGGCTTCTTCCAGGTCGTCGGGCACGGCATCCCGCAGTCGCTCATGGACTCGGTCTTCGACGTGGCCGACCGGTTCTTCGGCCAGGAACTACCGGCCAAGATGGCCTGGGCCTCCCCGTCGCCGGAGATCGAGCGCGGCTACTCGGCCAAGGGCACCGAAGGGCTGGCCTACAGCCTCGGGCTCGAGCAGCCGCCGGACCTGTTCGAGGCGTTCACGATGGGCCGCGACCCGCTGCCCGACGACCCGGCCTACCACACGACCGAGCACACGCTGTTCGCCGAGAACATCTGGCCGGACCAACCGGCTGACCTGCGTCCGACGTTGATCGAGTACTGGGACAATGCGGAGCGCGTCGTCCATCGGATCACGTCGCTGATGGCGGTCGCGCTCGGTCTGGACAGCAACTACTTCGAGGCCTACACCGACAAGGCCGTCGAGGCCGTCCGGATCAACTACTTCGAGGGACGCCCGGGTGACACCGCGCTCCCGAACCAGATGGGCATCGGCGCGCACACCGACTACGGGATCGTCACCGTGCTGCTCGCCGACCAGGAACCGGCGCTGCAGGTCTACACGAAGGACGAGGAGTGGGTCTACGTCGCTCCCGTTCCCGGCGCACTGGTCGTGAACGTCGGCGACCTGATGGCGCGGTGGACCAACGACCGGTGGCGGTCGACCCTCCACCGGGTGATGCCGGTGCTCAGCGACGACAACTCCGTCCGCCGTCGCCGCTCGGTGCCGTTCTTCCACGAGGGCAACTTCGACGCGATCATCGAGTGCCTGCCCACGTGCACCGACGCCGAGAACCCGCCGAAGTACGGGCCGATCAAGGGCGGCGACCACTTCTACGCCAAGACGATGTCCGGCCGGCTCCTGGAGGCGGCGGACGCCGAGTCGACGCTCGGCGAGCGCGAGAAGGCGCTGAAGTCTTGACGTCCGACGTCTCGGCGCTGGTCGAGCAGGTCGCCCGGTCCGCGGGCGACCTGCCGTCGGCGATCTCGCTCCCGCCGCGCTCCTACACCTCGCCGGAGTTCTACGAGTTCGAGCGGGATGCGGTCTTCGGCGACAGCTGGCTGTACCTCTGTCACGTCTCCGAGGTCGCGAGCCCCGGGGACGTGCTGCCGATCACGGTCGCGGGCGAGCCGCTCGTCGTCACTCGGGACCAGAGCGGTGAGATCCACGTGCTGTCGTCGCTCTGCCGGCACCGGTCGTACCCGGTGATCGCCGAGCCGGCGAACACCCGCTCGCTGCGCTGCCCGTACCACTACTGGAGCTACGGCCTCGACGGTCGCCTGCAGAACGCGCCGTCGATGGATCCGGCCCATCGGCTGGCCGACCTGAAGGCGACGTACTGCCTGCCGTCGTTCCCGGTCGAGATCTGGCAGGGCTTCGTCTTCACGCACCTCGGCGACGACCCGGAGCCGCTCTGGCCGACGCTGGAGCGGCTGGCGCCCGAGTTCGCCGCGCACCGGACGTCGGAGATGGTCGTGGGCGGCGGGCTGGTGCTGAAGGACCAGCCCTGGAACTGGAAGAACATGATGGAGAACGCCCTGGAGGCGTACCACACCAGCTTCATCCACCGCGGCTACCACGAGAACGCCCCGGCGCGGCTGGTCGAGTTCCTCGACTTCGACCCGGACACCGAGAACGGCATCATGCGCTACGCGCCGTTCCTGCAGGAGGACGGCGGATTCCTCCAGGAGGACGGCAAGGCCGCGTTCCCGGTCATCGACGGTCTGACGAAGGAGCAGCGCAGCCGTGTCGTCTACGCGGCGGTGCCGCCGACGATGTTCGTCTCGATGAAGCCCGACTCGATGATGGTCTTCCGCATCACGCCGGACGCTCACGACCGCCTGACGCACTCGGTGACCTGGCTGTTCCCACCCGCGACGGTGCAGATGCCGGAGTTCGACGAGCTGATGGCCAAGCTGCGCGGGTTCTTCGACGTCATCAACGGCCAGGACGCGGAGGCCAACGCGAACATGTTCGCCGGGTTGAGCGCCCGCAACGCGGCCCGCGGTCCGTTCTCGCCCCAGGAGGCAACGTTGCCGCAGCTCAACGGCTGGCTGCTGCGCCGGTACCGGGCCGCCCTGCGCAAGGCCGACCGATGACCGGGTTCGGGCCACGCCGGCTGGCCCACGTCAACCTGTTCGTCAGTGACCTGGAGCGGTCGACGGCGTTCTACACCGAGGTCTGCGGGCTGGACGTCGTGTTCGAGGAGCCGGGGATCTCGGCGGTGTTCCTCTCCAACGGCACCAGCCATCACGACCTGGCGTTGATGGAGGTCACGCCGGGGGAGCGGGTCGGCCGGGACGGGCACGTCCAGGTCTCCCGGGGCCGCGGCCGCCGGGCCGGGCTCAACCACCTCGGCTGGGAGATGGCCTCCGAGGCGGCGCTGGTCGAGGCCATCCACGACGTCCGCGGTCAGGGCGTGAAGCTGCACCGGACCGTCGACCACCAGATCTCGCGCAGCGCGTACGTGTTCGACCCGGACGAGGTCTACCTGGAGTTCTACTGCGACGCCGCCGAGGACTGGCGGGTCACGTACGCGAACAACACCGGTCAGCTGATCACCGGTTCCTGGGATCCGGACGCGGCCCCGGCCGACGCGTCGGCGCGCTACGCCGAGTCCCCGACGATCACCGTGGTCGAGGACGCCGCACTACGGCCGGTGCGCACGGCTCGGGCCAGCCTGATCGTGTCCGACCTGGACGCGGCGGTGGCGTTCTACACCGGCGTGGGCGGGTTGTCGGTGCTCCGGCGGGGCGAGGCCGGGGCGGTGCTGGGCGGCTCGCTCGGACTACCGGACCTGACGCTGCTGGTCGGGACGAACCCGGGCCTCGACCATTTCGGCCTCGAGCTGCGGGACGCCGTCGAGCTGGCCGAGGGACTGGCCCGGGTTCGGGCGGCCGGTGTGCCGGTACTGCACGAGGAGTCGTCGCCGTACAAGCAGAGCCTGGTCCTCGTCGATCCGGACGGCATTCGGGTCGAGTTCCTGGTTCCCGGCGAAGGGGCGCTCGTGACACCGGGGCCGGAAAGTCCTTTCGCGATCTGAGGCTCGACCGGCAGAAGAAGCCGCCGTCCGGCGGGACGTCAGATCCGTTTCTCCTGGAGAAAGGCCCGGACCAGCGCGTTGAACGTCGCCGGGTCCTCGAACTGCGGCCAGTGGCCGACGCCCGCCATCGGCGCGAAGCGCGCGCCCGGGATCCAGCCCGCCAGCTCCTGGCCGACGCTCTGCGGGCCGGTCGCGTCCCGATCGCCCCAGACGACGAGCGTGGGCGCGGTGATCTGCGCCCAGTCGACCGGGGAGAGCAGGTTCCGGGCCCGGACTTCGGGGTCTTGCAGGCACAACACCCTCTCCATGGCCTCGGAAGCCCCGGGGCGCCGGTAGATGGCCAGCCGGGCGCCGACCAGGTCCGCGGTCACGGTTGCCGGGTCGGCCATCAGCCAGGCCAGTCGTTCCCGGACGCTCTTCTCGGTCGGGGCCTCGGTCGCCGCGGCCGACAACGTCCGGATGGCGTTCATGACGGTGGGATCGGCGCGCACCCCGCCGGGAGCGACCAGGACGAGGCGACGGAGCCCGGAGGGGAACCGGCGCGCGAAGGCCGCGCCGACCCAGCCGCCGAGGGAGAGCCCGACAAGGTCGGGTGCCTCCAGGCCGAGGTGGTCGAGCAGCACCGACAGGTGCCGGACGTAGCCCTCGACCTCGTACGAACGGCCGGCCGGAGCGCTCGACCAGCCGTGGCCGGGAAAGTCGTAGGCGAACACGCGGTGGTCGACGGCGAGCGCGTCGATCGTGTGGGTCCAGGCCTCGAGGTGGCCCCCGACGCCGTGCAGGAGGACGACCGGGGGAGCGGCCGGTGGACCGGCCTCGACGAGCCGGGTACGGACGCCGTCGACGTACACCCGGCGGGGGCTGAGGGCCTGCTCTTTTGGCACCCAAATCATATAACATATAGGTTGTTACCTGCGGGTTAATGGAGCTGCTGTGCTGGATGTGCAAGCCGTCGACCACGTGGCGGTCACCGTTCCCGACCTCGACGACGCGGTCTCCCTGCTCACCGACGTGTTCGGGGCGCGCGAGCTGTACCGCCGTGTGTACGCTCCGCGCGGCGACGAGATGGTGACGCAGTTCAACGCGCACGCCGAGGCCCGGTACCGGCTGGCGAAGCTGCGGCTGGGCGGCACCGACGTCGAGGTGTTCGAGTACACCGCTCCCGACCAGCGGGTCGAGCATCCACGCAACGCCGACGTCGGCGGTGGGCACCTCGGGCTGCGGGTGCCCGACATCGACGCGGCGGTGGCGGCTCTGGCCGACGAGCCGCGCATCCGGGTGCTCGGCGAGATCCAGCGGATCGAGCCGCCGCACCCGCTGGCCGGCCGGCGTTGGATCTACCTGCTCACGAGTTGGGGTCTGCAGCTGGAGCTGGTGTCCTGAGCCTGCGTCAGCGCTCTCTCAGGAACGTCAACCTAGGGTGATCCTGTGACAGGGATGCCCGGACCGGCGCGCACGGGTTGGCGCGCAGTGGTCACCGTCAGGCGAGTTCTCACCACGGTGGCCGTGATCGTCGCGGTCGCCGCGCTGATCGTCTGGATCCGCTGGCCCGACGGGGAGTCGGTCCGGACGACGTCCGCGATGGTCACCGTGCAGTCGGGGCCGGGCCGGAACCAGCCGATCGCGCTGGACACCTCGGTCTTCGTCCCGTCGAGCGCCTCGGCCGACCATCCGGTGCCCGCCGTCCTGCTCGCCCACGGGTTCGGCGGCAGTAAAGACAGCGTCGCCGCGCAGGCCCGCAAGCTGGCCGGTCAGGGCTACGTCGTGCTGACCTGGAGCGCGCGCGGGTTCGGCCGCTCGGGCGGCACGATCTCCCTCGACGACCCGGACTACGAGGTGAACGACGCCCGCGCGCTGATCGACCGCCTGGCCGACCGGGACGACGTCGAGCAGGACGGTTCCGGTGACCCGCGGGTGGCCGTGGTCGGCGGCTCGTACGGCGGGGCGCTGAGCCTGCTGCTGGCCGGCTACGACCAGCGGGTCGACGCGATCGTCCCGCAGATCACCTGGAACGACCTGCCCAACGCGTTCTTCCCCGAGTCCACCGGGGCCGGGCCGGCCGACGGCGTGTTCAAGCGCTCCTGGGCCGGCCTGTTCTTCGGCAGCGCGGGGGCCGGTGGCGGGAACCCCAGCGACCTGGCCGCGCTGCTGGGCGCGCGCTCGGACTCGAACGGCGAGATCGACCCGGCCAGCATCGACCCGGCCAAGGCCGAGGAACTCGTGCAGTGCGGCCGGTTCTCGCCCGACCTCTGCCGTCTGTACCTGCAGGCCGCGACCACCGGGCGGGCCACGCCGGAGATCATCCGGCGGCTCGACCGGGCCAGCCCGGCCGGCATCTTGAACCGCATCAAGGCGCCGACGCTGCTGATCCAGGGCCAGGCCGACACGCTGTTCCCGCTCTCCGAGGCCGACGCCAACGCCCGCGGGATCGCCGCGACCGGCACGCCGGTGAAGGTCGCCTGGTACGCGGGCGGCCACGATTCCAGCCCGTCGACCCGGGAGTCCGACCGCATCGACGCGCTGACGCTCGACTGGCTTCACCACTACCTGCGCGGCGGCGGTCCGAAACCGAACACCGACTTCAGCTACACGACGGCCGGCGCGATCAGCGTCCGGGACACCCGGCCGACCACCCGGATCTACACGCTCAACGGTTATCCGCCGCAGGGTGACGGTTATCGGGTCCGGCTCTACGGCCCCAGCCCGCAGCCGATCGCGAACCCGCCGGCCGGCACCCCGGCCGCGCTCTCGTCTTTGCCCGGCACCGGCGCGCTGACCAGCCGGTTGTCCAGTGCCGGCATCGACGTCCCGGGGCAGTTCGCGAACTACACCGGGGTCGAGCTGTCCCGCTCGATCGACGTCGCCGGGGCGCCGACCGTGCAGATCCAGGCCGCGTCGCCGACCGGTGAGGCCGTGTTGTTCGTCAAGCTCTACGACGTCGATGCGGACGGCCGGGCCACGCTGCCCGGCGGGGCGGTCGCGCCGGTGCGGCTGACCGGCCTGCCCCGGTCCGCCGACCAGCTCGGGAGCCGGTTGCCGGTGACCGTGACGCTGCCGACGCTCGGCCACCGCTTCGAGTCCGGGCACAGCGTCCGCCTGGTGATCAGTACCAGTGACCAGGCCTACGCCGGGCCGGTGACGCCGGCCGTCTACCAGGTGGCCGTGGCCGCGAACAGCCTGCACCTGCCCGAGGTGACCCCGGTGCCGGTGGCGGACGCCACCGGTACCTGGCTGTGGGTGCTGGCCGGCCTGCTGCTGCTCGTGGTCCTCGGAGTGACCTCGGCCGTGCTGATCGTCCGCGCGCGCCGGCGGACCTCCGCCGTCGACCCCGCGACCGCGGAGGTCCCGCTGACCGTCCGCGGGCTCCGCAAGGCCTACGGCGACGGGTACCTGGCCGTGCGCGACCTGTCGTTCACCGTCGAGCCGGGGCAGGTCGTCGGGCTGCTCGGGCCGAACGGCGCGGGCAAGACGACCGCGCTGCGGATGTTGCTCGGGCTGATCCGGCCGAGCGGCGGCGAGATCCTGGTGTTCGGGCACCGGATCGGGCCCGGCGCGCCGGTGCTGTCGCGGATCGGCGCGTTCGTCGAGGGGCCCGGCTTCCTGCCGCACCTCTCCGGGCTGGAGAACCTGCGCCGGTACTGGCAGGCGACCGGGCGTCCGGCCGAGTCGGCCCGGCTGGACGAGGCGCTGGAGATCGCCGGGCTCGGCGCCGCCGTCGAACGCAAGGTGAAGACGTACAGCCAGGGCATGCGTCAGCGGCTGGCGATCGCGCAGGCGATGCTCGGCCTGCCCGACCTGCTGGTACTCGACGAACCGACGAACGGACTCGACCCGCCGCAGATCGCCGAGATGCGCGAGGTGCTCTCCCGGTACGCGACCGACGGCCGCGCGGTGCTGGTCTCCTCGCACCTGCTGGCCGAGGTGGAGCAGGTCTGCACGCACGTCGTCGTGGTCAGCAAGGGCACCGGCGTTGCCGCCGGTCCGGTCGCCGAGATCGTCGGCGAGGGCCGGTCGGTCCTGGTCGGGGTCAGGTCCGGCGATGAGGAAGTTGCACTCACGGCGCTGCGGGCGATGCCGGGCGTCTCGGTGGCCCAGCCGAACGGGCACGGGCTCGTCGTCGAGCTGGCCGGGGCGGAGCGGGGAGACGTCGTGCGGGAGCTGGTCGGAGCCGGGGTCGGAGTGGAGCGGCTGGTCGCGCGCCGCCGTCTGGAAGACGTCTTCTTGGAGCTGGTGAAATGAGCGTCGCTTTCCGGCCTGGGCGGACGTTGAGTTTCGGCGCCGAGTTCGCGCGGCAGCTGACCCGGCGGCGGACCCAGATCGCGCTCGGGTTCCTGGTCGTGTTGCCGCTGATCCTGGTGGCGGCGTTCAAGGTCGGGGTGCCGTCGGATCCGGATTCGGCCCAGGAGGGCGCCAGCATCGCCGACGTGGCCACGTCCGGCGGGGCGAACTTCACGCTGTTCTCGATCTACGTGGCGTCCAGCTTCCTGCTGCTGGTGGTCGTCGCGTTGTTCTGCGGTGACACGGTGGCCAGCGAGGCGAGCTGGGGGACGCTGCGCTATCTGCTCGCGTCTCCGGTGCCGCGCGGGCGGCTGCTCCGGCAGAAACTCACGGTCGGTCTGGCCTACAGCGGATTCGCGCTGCTGCTGTTGCCGACCGTGGCAATGATCGCCGGGACGCTCGCGTTCGGATGGCATCCGTTGCGGACGCAGCTCGGTGCGGATATTCCGGCGCTGGAGGCGCTCGGTCGCATTCTGCTGGCGGTCGGTTATATCGCGATCACGCTGCTGCCGGTCGCCGGACTCGCGTTCTACCTCTCGGTGCGAACCGATGCGCCGCTCGGTGCGGTGGGTGGGGCCGTGATGCTGTGGATCATCTCGAACATTCTCGAGGCGGTCACCGCACTCGGGGATCTGCGCGGGCTGCTCCCGACTCGGTACGGAACGGCCTGGCTCTCGTTGTTGTCGTCACCGATCGATGCAGAGGACATGGTGAAGGGGACGGTTTCGGCTGTCGTCTACACGACCGTCTTTCTCTCGCTGGCCTGGTGGCGCTTTCTCCGCAAAGACATCGTGAGCTAGTCGTATCTCTGACGGGTGTGTGCCTTTGTGGGACGCGAACTGCGAATATGACCGCGAGTAAGCACGACCGACTCGGCAAAGGATCGCGTGATGTTCAAGAAGCTCTCGGCGATGTTCGGCGGCGGAGCGTCCGTCGACACGGTGCTCGCTACCCCGCAGACGCAACCGGGCGGTGTGCTCCGGGGCGAAGTGCGGATCGGCGGCGGCAACGTCGAGATGGTCGTGGACCGCGTCGAGTTGGAGCTGGTCGCGCGGGTCGAGGTCGAGGGGCAGACGCTGGGCGGCGAGGACTACGAGCACAACACGAACCTGGCGTTCCAGCGGCTGCACCTCGGGCACCGGTTCAGCCTGCAGCCGGGCGCGTTCCACGCGGTGCCGTTCGAGCTGGCGGTGCCGTGGGAGACGCCGATCACGAGCGTCAACGGGTACCCGCTGCACGGGATGCAGCTCGGGGTGCGGACCGAGCTGGAGCTGGCCGGGGCGCTGGACAAGGGGGACATGGACCCGATCCAGGTGAACCCGCTACCCGCGCAGGCGCGGCTGCTGGACGCGTTCAACCGGCTCGGGTTCCAGTTCAAGGGGGCCGACCTGGAGCGGGGGACGCTCTACGGGTCGCGGCTGCCGTTCTACCAGGAGATCGAGTTCTACCCGGCGCACCAGTACGCCGGCGCGGTCAACGAGCTCGAGGTCACGTTCATCTCCGGTCCGCAGTCGATGGACGTGCTGCTGGAGCTGGACAAGCGCGGTGGGTTCCTGAGCTCCGGCAGCGACGCGTACAACCGCTTCACGGTCCAATACGCCGGCGCCGAGGACCTCAACTGGGAGCAGTGGCTCCACGAGCACCTACAGATCCTCACCCAACGCCGCGGCCTCTTCCAGTAGTGGGCGGCCCGCCCAGAACGACGGGGACAGCCGCGCCACCCGACTTGAGTACGACCAGTACGCGACGTCGAGTGGCGCGGATGTCAGCGCCGCCCTGGGCGGGCTCCAGCTTCAAACAAGGAGCACGGCACCGCCGCTGTGTGTAAAGAGGTCAGCACAGTGAGCTAGGCAACTCCCATCGGCTGGGAGGATCCGCGACACGAATCGGAGCGCGCGCCGTAAACTAGGCGACACAACTTCATACGAACTCATCCAGAGGGGCAGAGGGACACGGCCCGGTGAAGCCCCGGCAACCATCGCATCACTCGCTACGGCGAGGCGGGTGCGACAGGTGCCACTTCCGTCCCGGTGAATCCGGGAGAGATGAGGCAAGCCTCGCCATGACGTCACTTCTCGCTGCCCAGACCAATGCCGGCCACGGCGCCTCCAGCCCGGCCCGCGTCCTGCGCTGTCGCAACTGCGGGGCCGAATACCCGCTGATCGCGGTCCACGCCTGCGCGGAGTGCTTCGGTCCGCTGGAAGTCGGCTACGACGCCGACGCGCTCGCCGCGGTCACCCGCGCGCAGATCGAGTCCGGCCCGAACAACATCTGGCGCTACGCGCCGCTGCTCCCGGTCGGCCAGAACCCGGACGACCGGGTGAGCCTGAACCCCGGCCTGACGCCGCTGGTCCGCGCCGACCGGCTGGCCGAGGCGATCGGCCTGAACGCCCCACTCTGGGTGAAGGACGACTCCGCCAACCCGACGCACTCGTTCAAGGACCGCGTCGTCTCGCTCGCGCTGACCGCGGCCAAGGGGCTCGGCTACAACTCGGTGGCCTGCGCGTCCACCGGCAACCTGGCCAACTCGGTCGCCGCCCACGCGGCCCGCGTCGGCTGGCAGGCCACGGTCTTCATCCCGTCCGACCTCGAGCCCAGCAAGATCCTGGCCTCGGCCGTCTACAACCCGCGCCTGGTCGCGGTCGACGGCAGCTACGACGACGTCAACCGGCTGACCAGCGAGCTGCAGGAGGACGACGCGTTCGAGTCGACCGCGTTCGTCAACCAGAACGTCCGGCCGTACTACGCCGAGGGCTCGAAGACGCTGGGCTACGAGGTCGCCGAGCAGCTCGGCTGGCGGCTCCCGGCCCAGGTCGTGGTGCCGATCGCGTCCGGTTCGCTGCTCACCAAGGTCGACAAGGCGTTCGGCGAGCTGGTCAAGGCCGGCATCGTCGACGAGCGGGCCTACCGGGTGTTCGGCGCCCAGTCGCTGGGCTGCTCGCCCGTCTACACCGCGTTCGCCGAGGGCCAGGACGTCGTCCGGCCGGTGAAGCCGACCGGCATCGCGAAGTCGCTGAACATCGGCAACCCGGCCGACGGCCCCTACGTCCTGGACGCCGTCCGGCGCACCGGTGGGGCGATCGCCGCGGTCGACGACGACGAGATCCGGGCCGGTATCCGGCTGCTCGCCGAGACGACCGGCATCTTCGGCGAGACGGCCGGTGGCGTCACGATCGCCGTCCTCAAGAAGCTGGTGGCCGAGGGCGCGATCGACCGGGACGCCGAGACCGTCGTCTTCAACACCGGTGAGGGCCTCAAGACCGCGGACGCGGTCGAGAGCCAGGTCGGGCCGACGCACCGGATCGAGCCGTCGCTGCGCAGCGCGCGCGAGGCCGGCCTGCTCGGGTAGCCCGCCTCTCGAACGGCTCCGCACAAGTGATCCAATGCTCTGTGCGGAGCCGTTTGTCGTTTCGCTTTCAACGCCTATTTCCGCATAAATAGAACGAACGGGTACGTATCTCCGGTAATTGCTTATGAACTAGTTGGTAATAAGCCCGGATCTGAATTCCCGGTATACCTCTTACCCAGACCAGTGGGAGGCGTGGTTCTGCTGGGAAACCCCAGTAATACGGTTTCCGGGTAGCGTCCGTTATCGCATCGGCAGAAACTTCCCCAGTAACCGCGGCCTTTTCGTAGCGTCACTTCCGCGCTGCTTAGAGGTCCGGTACCGTCCTGACCGGTCGCAGTTCGTTCTTGCCAGTGTTCGTGCGTTTGCTAGTGCGGGGCTCTTGGACGAAAGACCCGGGACGCATGGTCAAGGAGTGCGTCTCCGCGGGCAACAGCAAGTGAGGGAAGTGCACAGTGGCGCAGGGCACTGTCAAGTGGTTCAACTCCGAGAAGGGCTATGGCTTCATCGCCGTCGACGGCGGCGCTGATGTCTTCGTCCATTACTCGGCGATCATGATGGACGGGTACAAGGCTCTCGAAGACGGCCAGCGGGTCGACTTCCAGGTCACTCAGGGGCCGAAGGGTCCGCAGGCGGAAAACGTCAAGGTCGTCGCCTCCTAGGCGCAGGTTCCGTCTGGTTCGTTTCGGGCTGGGCCCGTTCCGGTGGGGTGACCGGAACGGGCCCCGTCTGTTTTCCGCGCTACCAATTCGTATTCCCGAGCCGGCGGCCGACCCGCGGGCGCCCTCGAGGGCGCCGCGAGCGCCCCCCGGGGCCTGCTCGGACGCCTGGTGTTTCCTTGCACTCCCCTGGGTCGAGTGCTAAACAGGGGGTTGGCACTCGGTAGTCTTGAGTGCCAAGGGTCGGGAAGGTGAGGCTCCTGACTGGCCGGTCCGTGCCGGCGCAGTGGGGGGTCGTCCGTCGCGGGCACCGTTCCGACCGTGCAGTCTCCGGTTGTCCGTGCGCGGCATCCGGGGGTCCGACACCATCGGAGGACATCACCGAATGGCCAAGTTGATCGCGTTCGACGAGGAGGCTCGCCGCGGCCTCGAGCGGGGCATGAACCAGCTCGCCGACGCCGTGAAGGTGACGCTCGGCCCCAAGGGCCGCAACGTCGTCCTCGAGAAGAAGTGGGGCGCGCCGACCATCACGAACGATGGTGTGTCGATCGCCAAGGAGATCGAGCTCGAGGACCCGTGGGAGAAGATCGGCGCCGAGCTCGTCAAAGAGGTAGCCAAGAAGACCGACGACGTCGCGGGTGACGGCACCACCACCGCGACCGTGCTGGCCCAGGCGCTGGTCCGCGAGGGCCTCCGCAACGTGGCCGCCGGTGCGAACCCGATCGCGCTGAAGAAGGGCATCGAGGCCGCTGTGGCTTCGGTTTCCGAGGCGCTCGGCAACGCGTCGAAGGAGATCGAGACCAAGGAGCAGATCGCCTCCACCGCCTCGATCTCGGCCGCTGACACCTCGGTCGGCGAGATCATCGCCGAGGCGATGGACAAGGCCGGCAAGGAAGGCGTCATCACCGTCGAGGAGAGCAACACCTTCGGGCTCGAGCTCGAGCTCACCGAGGGCATGCGCTTCGACAAGGGCTACATCAGCCCGTACTTCGCCACCGACACCGAGCGGATGGAGGCCGTCCTCGACGACCCGTACATCCTCTTCGTCGAGGGCAAGATCTCCACCGTCAAGGACCTCCTCCCGCTGCTGGAGAAGGTCATGCAGGGTGGCAAGCCGCTCGCGATCATCAGCGAGGACGTCGAGGGCGAGGCCCTCGCGACGCTGATCGTCAACAAGATCCGGGGCACCTTCAAGTCCACCGCCATCAAGGCGCCGGGCTTCGGTGACCGCCGCAAGGCGATGCTGACCGACATGGCCATCCTCACCGGTGGCACCGTCATCAGCGAGACGATCGGTCTCAAGCTCGAGAACACGACGATCGACCTGCTGGGCCGCGCCCGCAAGGTCGTCGTGACCAAGGACGAGACCACGATCGTCGACGGCTTCGGCGACGCGGAGCAGATCGAGGGCCGGAAGAACCAGATCCGGGCCGAGATCGAGAACTCCGACTCGGACTACGACCGCGAGAAGCTCCAGGAGCGCCTGGCCAAGCTGGCCGGCGGCGTCGCCGTCATCAAGGTCGGCGCGGCCACCGAGGTCGAGCTCAAGGAGCGCAAGCACCGCATCGAGGACGCGGTGCGCAACGCCAAGGCCGCCGTCGAGGAGGGCATCGTCGCCGGTGGTGGCGTCGCTCTGCTCCAGGCGTCCAGCGTCGCGTTCGAGAAGCTCGAGCTCTCGGGCGACGAGGCGACCGGGGCGAACATCGTCAAGGTCGCTCTCGAGGCTCCCCTCAAGCAGATCGCGGTCAACGCCGGTCTCGAGGGTGGCGTCGTGGCGGAGAAGGTGCGCAACCTTCCGTCGGGCCACGGCCTGAACGCCGCGACCGGCGAGTATGTCGACCTGGTCGGCGAGGGCATCATCGACCCGACCAAGGTCACGCGTTCCGCGCTGCAGAACGCCGCGTCGATCGCCGCGCTGTTCCTCACCACCAACGCGGTGGTGGCCGACAAGCCCGAGAAGGCGGCGGCTCCGGCCGGCGACCCGTCGGGTGGCATGGGCGGCATGGACTTCTGAGTCCGTAGCGCCGGCCCCTTCGGGCCGGTCGCCTGGGGCGGGTCCGGGGTTTCCCCGGGCCCGCCCTTTCGCGTGCGGGGTGGCCGCGCGGATTGACGGGCTATCGGGGTTCTCCGGGGCCCGGAAGGCCCGACAACCCGTCAGACCGCGGAGCGGCCCGCGCCCGCGGCCCGGAGCGGCCCGCGCCCGCGGCCCGAAGCGGCCCGCGGCCCGCGGACGCCGAGGGGCGCGCGTCAGCGGGGGCGGGTGGCGGTGGTCTGGCGGGCCAGGGTGACGGCGGCGGACGCGTCCACTTCGCCCGCGCCCAGCACGTTGCGCTCGCTGCCTCCGCAGGCGCTGGTACCGCCCAGGCTCGCGTCCTGGGCGCTCGCCCGGAGCAGGGCCGCGGTCCGCGTGACGTCGCCGCGCAGCGACGGTGCCGCCTGCCAGACCAGCGCCACCACGCCCGCCACCTGCGGCGTCGCCATCGACGTCCCGGACAGCCGGGCGTACCCACCGCCGGGCCAGGCCGACAGCACGTCGACGCCCGGCGCGACCAGGTCGGGCTTCGCTTCGGAGTCGCTCGGCACCGGGCCGCGCGAGGAGAACGACGCGATCTCCTTCTTGTCGTCGACGGCACCGACCGTGAACACCGAGTCGTACCGGCCGATCGGGTCGGTGATCGTCCGGCAGCGCGGCCCGGAGTTGCCCGCCGCCGCCACCACGAAGATGCCGGCGGCCCGGAGCGCGTTCGTCGCCGGCTCGAGCGTGTTCGCCCCGCAGCCCTCCAGGTCGGGGCAGCCCCAGGAGTTGCTGAGGACGTCGGCCGCGCGGGCCGGGTCACCGTCGGTGAACGGATCGCCTCCGGTGCGGAACGGGGCCAGCATGAACTGCAGACAGCCCAGGTAGTAGGCCGGGTTGCCGAGCGGGCGGGCCAGGTTCGCGCACCCGATCCAGGTCGCGCCGGGAGCCACGCCGACCGTCTTACCGACCGCGCTGGCCGCGGTGTGGGTGCCGTGCCCGTTCGGGTCGGTCGGGGTCGTCGTCGAGAACCACGGGTCGTACCAGCTGTCGGCGCCACCGCGGTAGCCCGGGCGCAGCGTCGGGTGCGTGACGTCGACGCCGCTGTCGGAGAAGCCCACCGTAACACCGCGGCCGTCGACGCCGTCGGCCCAGGCTTCCGGGGCCTTGATCGTGAGCAGGTTGGCCGGCGGGCCGGTCGGGGTCTCGTCGCTCGCCGCGCCGGGTCCGGCGAGCTCGGGGATCGGGCGGAGCTCGGGGTTCGGGCGCACCGACGCCACGTCGTCGCGCGCGGCCAGCACCGCCCTGACCACCGGGGTGTCGTCCACCTCGATGGCGTTGACCAGGTAGAACGGCGTCGGGTCGGCTCCGGCCTTCCGCAGCGCGGAGAGCAGCGGCGCCTGCGTCCGGCGCGCGTGTTCGACCAGGCGGTCGTAGACCGCCCTCCGGCGGGCAGTGAGGTCGGTCGTGTTCGCGACCGCGGTCAGGTCGGCCTGACTGCTCAGGACGACGAAGAGCCGGTCGCCGAAGAACCCGGCCCGCCCCGGCCCCACCCACACCGTCGCCGAAGCCAACACGACGACCGCCACGGCCAGCCCGGCCAGCACGCGCCCCCGCCCCCGGGCGGCCACGACCGGGACCGTCCGGCGGGTGCGCAGCACGAGGACGATGGCCGCTACCGCGCCCGCGACCAGCGCCAACCACGCCGAGACACCCGTCGCCACGGCTGCCCAGCGCGGGACGTCGCCCGGAATCAACAGGACCGAGATCTCCTCGGCGTCCGCAAAACCGAGCGGGCCGTAGGCACACGCGGCCACCAGCAGCAGGCCGGCCCACCGCCCCCGCGGTTCGGTGACGGCCAACGCCAGGCCGGCGGCCGGCAGCACGCCGAGCAGCAGCACCTGCAGGCCCGGCGTACCGAAGGCCCCGGCCAGCAACGTCAGCGGAACCGCGACGACCAGCGCATCCAGCACCAGACCGGCCACCGGCCCACCCACCGGCACCCGGACCGGACCAATCCGGCGCAGCCGGGAGGCCAGCGCGCCGAGCGCGAGCGCGGCCAGCAACGCGGCGACCGCGTCCAACGGGCTGCCGAGCGCCCCCACCCACCACCACGGCAGCAGCACGAGCAGCCCGACCGCCAGCGAGGCCAGCACGCCGATCCCACCGACCCGGGGCCGCGCGGGCTCACCCCCGGAAACCCCACCCCGGACGACGAACACCAACCCCAGCGCGACGACCGCGAACAGCACCGACGTCGACGTGTCCCCGAACGACCAGGGCACGACCCGCACCAGCCCGAGCACCGCCGCACACCCGGCCGCGAACGTCCACGACCGCGCGATCCCCCGGAGCACCGGACGCTTCACCAGCACCCAGGCCAGCGCCGCCGGCCCACCGGCCACCAGCGCGACCACGACCGACAGCAGCGGCCAGTAGGCACCGGGCACCTCGTACCCGGTGGCGGTCAGGACCTCCTCGACCCCCCAGCCACCGACCTGACCGACCGCGGTCACCCCGGCGGCCCAGACCCCGGCGAGTGACACCGCGGTCGGCGCGATCCAACGAGGCACCCCGGGCGTCGCGTTCGGCTGCATGGGCGCACCGTATCGGCCCTGCTTGATCCGGCGACAACCGTGGCGACGTACCGTGGAGCGGTGAGTCGGAATCCGCAGGTGTCCCGCTTCGCCGCCAGTCAGCTCGGTCCGGAGCAGCGCGTCGCCGCACTACAGCGGCTGCGTGACGAGACGTTCGACGTCGTCGTGATCGGCGGGGGCGTGACCGGGGCCGGAGCCGCGCTCGACGCGGCCAGCCGAGGCCTGTCGGTCGCGCTGGTCGAGGCGCGCGACTACGCGGCCGGGACGTCCAGCCGGTCGAGCAAGCTCATCCACGGCGGCCTGCGCTACCTGGAGCAACTCAACTTCAGCCTGGTGCGGGAGGCGCTGGAGGAGCGCGGGCGGCTGCTCACCACGCTCGCCCCGCACCTGGTGCGCCCGACGCCGTTCCTGCTGCCGCTCGAGCACCACGGCTGGCAGCGGCTGTACTACGGCGCCGGGGTCGCGCTCTACGACACGCTCGGGTCGATCCTGGGCACCGCCCGGGGCGTGCCCCGGCACAAGCACCTCACCCGCACCGCGGCCCGCCGGCTGTTCCCGAGCCTGCGCCGGGACGCGCTGGTCGGTGCGATCCGCTACTACGACGGCCACGTCGACGACGCCCGCTTCGTGCTCACGCTGGCCCGCACCGCGGCGTCCTACGGGGCGGTGGCGGCCACCAGCACGCGGGTCGTCGGCCTGCTGCGCAACGCCCGCGAGGTCGTCGGCGTCCGCGTGCGCGATCTGGAGACCGAGGACGAGTTCGAGGTCAAGGCCCGCACGGTCGTAGCCGCGACCGGCGTGTGGAGCGACGATCTCTCAGAGATGCTGCACGAACGCCCCGGCCTGCGGGTCCGGGCGTCCAAGGGCGTGCACCTGGTGGTGCCCCGGTCGGTCATCTCCGGGGACGTCGGCCTGATCCTGCGTACCGAGAAGTCCGTGCTGTTCGTGATCCCGTGGGGCGGGCACTGGATCATCGGCACGACCGACACCGACTGGGACCTCGACCGGGCGCATCCGGCCGCCTCCAGCGTCGACATCGACTACATCCTCGACCACGTGAACGCGGTGCTGGAGCGTCCGATCACGCACGACGACATCGAGGGCGTGTACGCCGGGCTGCGTCCGCTGCTGGCCGGCGAGGACGAGGCGACGTCGAAGCTCTCCCGCGAGCACGCGGTCGTCGAGCCGATGCTCGGGCTGATGCTGGTCGCGGGCGGGAAGTACACGACCTACCGGGTGATGGCCGCGGACGTCATCGACAAGGCCGCCCACCGCCTGCACGACGTGCCGGAGAGCCGCACCCGGGACATCCCGCTGATCGGCGCCGACGGCTACGCGGCGATGTGGGCGAACCGGGCCGACCTCGCGCGCAGGCACGGAGTGACCGTGGGCGCGGTCGAACACCTGCTCGAGCGGTACGGGACGCTCACCACCGAGCTGCTGGCCTCGATCGACGAGGACCCGCGGCTGGGGCAGCCGGTGAGCGGCGCGCCCGAGTACCTGGCCGCCGAGATCGCCTACGCCGCCTCGCACGAGGGTGCGCTGCACCTGGACGACGTGCTGACCCGCCGGACCCGGATCTCGATCGAGACCGCGCACCGGGGGATGGACTCGGTGGAGGACGTCGCCGACCTGCTCGCGCCGGTGCTCGGGTGGGACGCGGCGACCCGGCGCCGGGAAGTGGAGCACTACCGGGCCCGGGTGCAGGCGGAGCGGGAGTCACAGCGGATGCCCGACGACCTGACCGCGGACGCGGCCCGCCTCGGCGCTCCGGACGTGCGTAAGCCTGCCGCTTCTTAGTGGTGCACTTCGTCGAAGAGGCTGGAGTGGCCCTCGTAGACGGGCTCGAGGTCCTCGTCCTTCGAGCGGTTACGACCCCACAGCGCCGTGCCCATGATGCCCGCGATAACCGCGACCGTCAGCACGGTGAAGAGCGTCAGAACCAGAGGTGTGCTCATAGGGCCAGCCTCCGACCTCCGGGCTCGGGCGTCAAGCGCCCTAGACCGTTCGGTTGAACGCTTAAGGTCCGAGCGAGGGATCAGCTGACTCAGCGCCACTAGGCAATTTAATCTGCGTCGCTTTCACGGTCATCGGCTGTCTTGGCGTCTCCAGTTTGGGCTCGTTATCGGCGGGAAAGCCACGGCGGACCAAAGACGACGAAAGGCTGACGATGGCTACGCAATTGAACGGTGCACGGGTCGCGTTCGTGGCTACCGACGGCGTCGAGCAGGTGGAGCTCGACCAGCCGTGGGCTGCGGTAACGGATGCCGGCGGACAGCCCGAACTGATCTCGCTCGCGGACGGGAAAATTCAGGCGTTCAACCATTTGGACCATGGCGACACGCGTCAGGTCGATCGTGTTCTCGACGATGTGGACGCAGACGATTACGTTGCGCTCGTTCTTCCTGGCGGTGTGGCCAATGGGGACTTCGTCCGGGTGGACCACCGGGCCGTGAGTTTCGTCAAGGATTTCTTCACGGCCGGGAAGCCGGTCGGTGTGATCTGTCACGGCGGATGGGTGCTGATCGAGGCCGGTGTCGCGTCCGGACGGACGGTGACGTCGTGGCCGAGCCTGCAGACCGACTTCCGGAACGCCGGGGCGGAGTGGGTGGATCAGGAGCTCGTCGTGGACGAGAACCTCGTGACCAGCCGGAAGCCGGATGATCTGCCGGCGTTCACGAAGGCGGTCGTGGAGAAGATCGCGGCGGCGGTCTGAGGGGTTCTTCGGGGGCTCGGTGCCGGCCGGTCGGGCGTTCGGTCTCCCCGTCGAGATAGGGGCGGACGTAGCGGCTGAGCGGCCGGTCGGCGACCGGGATCTCGTCGGTCGCGTGCCGAGCGCTTCCGCCGCTCCAGCGCTCGGGGGCGCGCTGCCCGATCGGTAGGGCGCGGGAGGTGCTTCTCGGGGGTGCCGGGCTCACCGGGGCAGGGGTTCGGGCGGCCGCGCGGTGGCGGGGCCGTGGGCGTCTCCACAGCAGCAGCGCCACGCCGAGGGCGGCGAGGACTCCGCCGGCCCCGATCGCCCGGAGCGGCCACCGCTGCACCAGCTCGATCCGTCGTTTGCCGTCGGTGACCAGGGCGAGCGTCTGCGCGTCCGGGTGTGCGCTCCGCAACGTCCCCGCGAACACCGTCGCCCGGTCCTGGTTCCGCGAGTTGCGCAGCGTCGTCCTGGTCGTCACCTGCAACGCCAGCGGCGTTCCGGTCACCGGCTCGACCCAGTACGTCCTCGTGCTCTCGTTCCACACCGGAGCGTCGAAAGTGCGCGGCTCACCCACCAGTGCCCCGGTGTCGGTCTGGGTCCGGATCTGCCGGGCGGGGGAGTGCGTCACGAACCGGTAGACGGTGTGGCCCGCGACCGTGTCGGTCCCGGCGTACCTCGCCGGGTTCGCGGTCGACGACGTGCCGTCCCAGAGCGTCAGGTCCCGCTGCGGCGTCCCGAACGGGAACTTGAACAGGTAACCCGAGTGCTCGGCCGGCGTCTCGTCCACGGACTCGTCGCAGCAGTTCACCGCCGCGCCCGACCGCCGGTCGATCGCCGCGTGCTCCACCGATGCCCGGATGAACTGACCGTCCGCGGTCGAGATCACCTGCGACAGGTCGACGACCAGCACGCGGTCGGTGCTCTCGGAGACGTCGGCCCGGACCGTCTGCCGCAGGACGACGTCCGCGGTCTTCTCCCGGACCGCGGTCAGGTCCAGATAGGTGGCTCGCCCCGGTAGGTCGAGCGTGCTGTAGAGATCAATGGGGACGACGACCAGCCGGTCGTAGGCCCAGTACCGGATCGCGCCACCGAGAACGGCCAGGAACAGACCCAGGCAGATGAGGGTGAATCCGATGCCGCGCCGCATGGCCAGGCAAGTTACCAGCTGGTAACGCGAAAGTCGGCGAAGTCGAACGAATTGGACAAGTCAACCGCGGTTCACACCAGCGTGAGTGACAAGATTCGAGTTCAGACGACCGGCCGCAGGCGGGGCTCCCACGGCAGGTGCCGGTCGAGCTCCGTCCACGCGGCCGCGAATCGGCGCACGACCTCGGCGAGGAACTCGTCGGGAAAGCAGTACGGCAGACGCAGGTGGGAATCGTGCCCGCCGGACACGTCCATCGAGCTCCCCGGAATCGCCTCGACGCCGTGCCGCAACGCGATCTGCGTGAACGTGCCCGCGTCCACGCCGGGCATCTCGATCCACAGCGACGGCCCCCCGCGGGGCGTCTGCCAGCGCCAACTCGGCAGGTGCTCGGCCAGCAGCGCCTCGATCGTCGCGAGCTGCGCGCGCCGCTCCGGGACCCGTCGCTCGATCAGGTCTTCCAGGTCGGGCACGATCCGGGCCGCGACGAGTTGGTCGATGATCGGCGAGCCGAGGTCGGCCAGCGCCTTACGTCGGGCCAGCCGGCTGATCACGTCGGACGACGCCCGGGCCCAGCCGACCCGCAGACCGCCCCAGACCGACTTCGACAGCGACCCGAGCTGGATGAGCGTCACCGGCCGGTCGCCGGCCGCGGCCGCGAAAGCGGGCAGCGGCGGCGGCACGTCGTGCCCGAGGCTGACGCCCGAGAGCGTGTCGTCGGCGACGACCACGACGTCGTGCTCGGCCGCGAGCTCGACGATCCGGCGGCGCCGGGCGGCCGAGAGCAGGTTCCCGGTCGGGTTGTGGAACGTCGGCATCAGGTACACGAGGTCGATCGGGCTCTCGGCGAGCACGCGGGCCAGCGCCTCGGTGCGGACGCCGTCCTGGTCGATCGGGATCGGCACCAGCGTCGCCCCGGCGCCGCGGAACACGTCGTAGCAGGCCGGCCAGCCCGGCGCCTCGACCGCGACCCGCGCACCCGGCCGCAGGTAGAGCTGGGCGATCAGATCGACGGCCTGGTGCGCGCCGGTCGTCACCAGGATCTCGTTCGGCGCGCTGGGCAACTCGATCCGGGTCAGGTATCCGGCGATCGCCTCGCGCAGCCGGGGGATGCCGTGCGGCTGGTAGCCCGGCTCGATCATGGCCGCGGCCAGGTCGTGGCGCGCGACCTCGTCCAGCGCGACCGGGACCACGCTGTCCGCGCTGCCGGCCGCGGAGGCCAGCGAGAGGATGCCTCCCGGTCCGTCGATGAGTCGTTGGAACAGCTGGGCCGACTGACCGCCGGGCACCCGGCCGTCCCCACCCGGAAGGCGGTTGGCGCGCGCGGTGCGCGCGATCCGGGTGCCGCTGCCGCGGCGGCTCTCGACCAGGCCCTCGCCGCGGAGCTGATCGTAGGCCGCCACCACGGTCGCGCGGCTGACCGCCAGCACGGCGGCCAGCCGCCGCTCGGCCGGCAGGCTGCTGCCGGCCGGGAGCGCACCCTCGGCGATGCCGCGCCGGACGGCCGCGGCCAACTGCTGGTAGAGCGGACCCTCTCCGACAGACCAGTCACTGATCACGTGGACGAGCCGCGATTCGTCATTGGACCGGTCGTCGTCGTCGGAATAACGGTCCACCTCGGCAGTCATTGGCACTGTCCTCTCGCGGGTCGTGCCACCATCATTGCCGGTGTTGGACCGGTCCACCAGGGGGCTGGTGGGGCCAATTGGACTGGAGTCGAGAGGTGGAACTGATGATGCTCGGGATAGTGATCCTCTGGCTGGTGATCGCGGCCCTCGCGGCCAAGTTCGGCGTCGACAGTCGGGACGGGATGGACTGGCGCCCGTTCGACGAGGCACTCCGGCGCCGGTCGGGTCTGCGTCCGCGGAGCAGCTGAGCCCCAGCCTCAGCCGACGTCGGGGAGCGGTGGTCCGATCACGTCGTCGGCGTCGACGATCGTGTAGGCGTACCCCTGCTCGGCGAGGAACCGCTGCCGGTGAGCCGCGTAGTCCGCATCCAGACTGTCGCGGCTGACCACCGTGTAGAAGTGCGCCTGCCGTCCGTCGGCCTTGGGCCGGAGGACGCGCCCGAGCCGCTGCGCCTCCTCCTGCCGGGAGCCGAACGTGCCGGAGATCTGGATCGCGACCGCGGCCTCGGGCAGGTCGATCGAGAAGTTCGCGACCTTGGAGACGACCAGCGTGTTGATCTCGCCGCGCCGGAACGCGTCGAACAGCCGCTCGCGCTCGCGGTTGGTCGTCTTGCCCTCGATCACCGGCGCCTCGAGTTCGGCGCTGATCTCGTCGAGCTGGTCGAGGTAGGCGCCGATCACCAGCACCTGCTCGCCCTGGTGCTTCTCGACCAGCTTCCGGACGACCGGCATCTTCGTGCGCGCGGTCGCGCACACCCGGTACCGCTCCTCGGGCTCGGCGACCGCGTACGTCATCCGCTCGGCGTCGGTCATCGTGACGCGCACTTCGACGCACTCGGCCGGCGCGATCCAGCCCTGCGCCTCGATGTCCTTCCACGGGGCGTCGTAGCGCTTCGGGCCGATCAGCGAGAAGACGTCGCCCTCGCGGCCGTCCTCGCGGACCAGCGTGGCGGTGAGCCCGAGCCGGCGGCGCGACTGCAGGTCGGCGGTGAGCCGGAAGATCGGCGCGGGCAGCAGGTGCACCTCGTCGTAGACGATCAGGCCCCAGTCGCGGGCGCCGAACAGCTCCAGGTGGCGGTACTCGCCGTTCTTCCGGGACGTCATGACCTGGTAGGTCGCGATCGTGACCGGGCGGATCTCCTTGCGCTCGCCCGAGTACTCGCCGATCTCGTCCTCGGTGAGCGAAGTGCGGGCGATCAGCTCGCGCTTCCACTGGCGTCCGGCGACCGTGTTCGTCACCAGGATCAGCGTCGTGGCTTTGGCCTGGGCCATCGCGGCCGCGCCGACCAGCGTCTTGCCCGCTCCACAGGGCAGCACGACGACGCCGGAGCCGCCGGCCCAGAAGTTGTCGACCGCCTCCTGCTGGTACGAGCGCAGCGTCCAGCCGTCTTCGGCCAGGTCGATCGAGTGCGCTTCCCCGTCGACGTAACCGGCCAGGTCCTCAGCGGGCCAGCCGACCTTCAGCAGCACCTGCTTGAGCCGGCCGCGCTCGGACGGGTGGACCGCGACCGTGTCGTCGTCGATCTTCGCCCCGAGCATCGGGGAGACCTTCTTGTTCCGGGTGATCTCGACGAGGACCGCGCGGTCGAGCGCGTGCAGCACGAGCCCGTGCACGGGCGAGTTCAGCAGCTGCAGCCGACCGTACCGGTCCATCGTGTCGGCGACGTCGACCAGCAGCGCGTGCGGTACCGGGTATCGCGAGAACCTGACCAGCGCGTCCACCACCGACTCGGCGTCGTGGCCGGCCGCGCGGGCGTTCCACAGCCCCAGCGGCGTCAGCCGGTAGGTGTGGACGTGTTCGGGGGCCCGTTCGAGCTCGGCGAACGGGGCGATCGCCATCCGGCAGGCCTGGGCGTCCGGGTGGTCGGTCTCGAGCAGCAGAGTTTTGTCCGATTGGACGATCAGGGGTCCGTTGGGCACGCCTTCCAGTGTCCCTCGCGCGAGCGTGGTCCGCAGGTAGCCGGGTGGCCGAACGTGAATCACGCGTTCAACCGCTCTGGGTGATCGGGGTTCTACACGCAGCGGCGTTATTACTGTCACAAGGGTGAGTTGACCTGCAGCGATACGTGTGTGACAGGACGGAATGCTTCGGAGAGTCGGCAATCCTCGTAGCGCGCGCGTAATCTTCGGTCCGTGCCTGGTCGACATTCATCCTCAGCAGACACCACGGAGTACATCTATATCGCTGAGGAAGCGCCACGCGGGAAGCACACCCGCATGCGTGGGCGTCGTCGCCGCGAGAACCCGGTCGGCCGGGCCGCGAAGGTCGGTATTGCCGGTGTCGTCGCCGCCGCGGTGGCCGGGAGCATCTCGTACGGTGCGGTCTCGATGGTGACGCGTAGTTCGAGTACCGGAACGGCGAGCGCGATCGACATCGCCGCTCCGGCGCGTTCCAGTGACAATCGGGCGTCTCGCGCTGGTGGGTATTGCGCGCGGACCGGACCCGGGCAGGCGCGGGTCGAGCAGTATCTGGCGACGCAGACGGCGAAGTTCGGCCAGGTCACGATGGATGCGACGCAGGACGGGACGGACTGCGCGGCGATCCGGAAGTTCCAGACTGCGGTCGCGCTGCCGACCGTCACCGGCTTCGCCGACGACGCGACCGCCGAGATCGCCGACCGCCTCTACGGCTCGTCCCCGGCGTCCTGCCAGGCGGACGCCACGACGACGACGGTCTGCGTCGACCTGACCCGCCAGACGCTCTGGGTGATGCGGACGGGTTCTGTAGTTTTTGCCCCGGTCGTGGTGCGGACGGGCGGTAAGGGGCTGAAAACTCCGGTCGGTCAGTTCGAGATCAGCGAGAAAAAGACACTGACGACATCGAGTGAATACGGCACGAAGTTGCCGTACTGGGAGCGCTTCTACCAGGACTTCGGCCTGCACGCTGCGGATACGTCGTTCTATTCGGACGAGTCGGCGGGTGGCTCGCACGGTTGTGTGAATCTGCTGGCGAGTGACGCGAAGGCTGTTTACGGTTTGACCGAGGTTGGCACCCAGGTTCACGTTTTTGGCAACAAGTCGGGCACGTAGCCCAGCGGTTCCCTCTTGGCCCCTGCGCGACCGTTCGCCCATGCTCTCGGCGGTTTGACGCCAAATCGGGGTTATTCCGCGCTGTTTGAGCCCGGAAAGCCGTCAAACTGCGCGCCGGGCCTTAGCCGGCTCGGCATTGCCCAGGCCGCACGCCGGGGTGCACGCAGGGGCGCGCGCCCAACGCACGAGTCGGACCGGCGAGGGGCCGGCCCAATGCGCTGGTCGGGACCTCGATATCGCGTGCGCCTCATGAGGCGGAGCGTTCAGCGGATTGGTGCGGCAGCGCTGGAGGAAAGGCCGGGTCCGATACGGGTGCTCATATCGAGGGCCGCCAAATCCGCCCGCTGCCGGGCGAGCCGGTAGCGGCGGCCAGTCAACTGGCTGCGAGCGGAGCCATGAGGTTCCCGAGAACGGTCAAGCACCTTGACCATTCTCCGGGCTAGTGAGGTCCCGCCGGCCGTTCGGCGGCGGAGTCGATTGCGCGAGTTCGCTATCGACCAGGAAGCCGTCCGGCGGCGGGCAAGCCGGCCAGGGGCGGCTCAGGGCATAACGCGGCTGGGCGGACCTGCGTCCGCATCGGTTGGCTCTCCCGGCGGGCGACTGCCGGGCGCGCGGGATCCGATCGGACCGCCAGGCAGCTCAGAAGTGCGGGGCACCCCTCACTCCTTCGTCGGAATCGCACTCACAACCCGATGCAACGCGAACGTGTGCTCGGTCTCAGTGCGATCATCCTCAGCCCGCAAATACCCCCCACCCACCGAAACCGGCCGCACCACCCGCGCCGTGACGCCCCCATGGGCGTCGACATAACTGAGCCAGACCCGAGCGCGCTCGCGCGCGGCCTGTTGGAGAACACCTACCGCGGCACCCGGATCCGCCTCGCCGGGCTGGGTGAGCACCGGGGCGCGCCGGGCCGCGCGGGCGGCCTCGTCGCCTCGGCGGACCGCGGCTACCGCTCCGGCCAGGTAATCAGCGTCCAGCGAGATCTCGTTGGCGCCCCGGGGCGTGCTCCGGGCCGACCGGCCCGCGGTGCGCTTCGCGTCCGGCCAGCCGAGTACCAGGCCGCCGTTCGCGTCCTCGGCGCCCGGGGCGTAGCCGCAGCCTCGAAGCAGGTCGACCACCCGTCCTACGGCGGCCGACGACACCAGCACCGTGTCGGCGATCCGGCGCAGGTTCAGCTCCGTGCAGCGCCGGTCGGCCAGCACGGTGGCGAGCAGCGCCGGGTCGTCGCTCCGCACGTACGACCCGGCCGCGCCGACTCGGAGGCCACCGTGGCGGCGGGCGACGTCGTCGATCAGGTAGGTCAGCGACTGGGGCACCGGCGTGCGCGAGCGGGCGGCGAAGAACGCGTGCAGGTCGCTGCCGGATCGGCCGGCGTCCAGGGCCCGGCGGACGCTCTCCGGCGTCACCCGGTAGACGGTCGCGCTGCCGGCCGACTCGACGTCGGCGACCAGCGCCATCTCGGCCGAGAGCGCGGGCTCGAGCGGGCCGGGCGCCACCACGGTCAGGTCGGCCTGCACCAGGACGTGGTCGACCGGCTCGGGCAGCAGATCGATCAGCAGCGGCACCGGGTCCTCGCCGACCACGACCGCCCGGCCGAACGACGTGAGGGTGTTCTGCGCGACCAGCCCCAGGACTCCGGCCTCGGTCAACTGCTCGGCGATCGCCTCGTCCCGCCGTCGTCCGCTGCGGCGGGGCGTCCGCCAGTCGAGGACGCCGACGATGTCGGCGGTGGCCAGCGGTCCCGGGTATTCGACGAGTACCTGCAGCGTCGCGGCCCGGAGCGTCGGGGCGGCCGAGCGGGTGACCTCGGCCGACAGTGCGGCGACGGCCCGGTCGCGCTCGTCCCGGGTACCGACCAGCGCGGGCATCCGCGCCATTCCGAACCACGCGGACGCGAGCTGAGCCCACCGGCGCTCGGCCGGCGTGGCCTGCCAGACGTCGAACGCGGCGGTCGGCAGCCAGGTCGGGTCGGCGTCCGGGGTCCGGGCCAGCAGCCCGGCCTCGTACGCGACCTCGAGCAGCAGCGCGGCGGTCGGCTCGTCGACGGCGGCCGCCCGGGCGAGCCGACGCAGCTCCCGGACGCCCAGTCCGCCCGCTTTCAGCACCGGCGGCGGCTCGCTCGCGCACGCGTCCAACAAAGTCGTGGTCTGACGCAGGACCTCGAGCACCTGGCCCGACCCGGCCCCGTCGATCCGATCGGCCGGGACGGCCGCGGACGCGGCCGGCACCGGCGCAGAAGAGTGCAGCGGCCCCAGCGGCGAATCGCCGCGCAACGCGAGCCCGACCTCCCGCGGAAGCTCGACCGTGGAGGCGTCCAGCGGGACGAGGAGCCCGTGCACGAGCAGCCACCGGATCGGCGTGTCGGCGTCCGACGGGTCGGCCGGACGACGGACGTCGCGGATCGCGCCGATCGGGTTGCCGCCGGTCGCCAGCCGTTCGAGCACGGCGATCGCCTCGGGCGGGCAGGCGTCGAGCAGCGCCGAGAGCCGGACCGGATCCCCGAACGCCTCGGTGATCAGCGCCGTGGCCTCGGGCTGACGGGCCGACGGCAGGTGCAGCGCGGCCAGGATCGGGGCGACGTCCTCGGTGCGCTCGTCCTGGATCAGCTGCGCCACCGGACGCCCGAGCCCGACCGGATAGCGGGACGTGACCTCGTCGAGCATCGACGGGAGCCGCAGCGTGGTCTCCCCGTCGGGCCAGGCCAGGCCGAGCGTGATCAGGTGGTCGAGCGTCTTCCGGACCGTGAAGTCCGGAGCGCCGGACAGCAGATCGAGAGCTTCCTTCTGGTCCGCGCGGTGATCGGCGCCCGCGACCAGCCGAAGCGCATCGAGCACCTCCAGATGGAACCGGTCGAGGTGATCCAGCGCCCGGGCGATCGACATCCGAGAATGCGCACGTTGCGCCAATACGGAGAAGTCGGACGGAACCGGGACGGCGAGGTCCGGACGCGCGGCGAACAGCCGTTCCAGCTGTTCGTCGGTCAGCGCGCGATAGTGATCTGCCAAGCTCGCCGTACTCACCGAATAGACGCTAACCGGTTTCTGCCGACAACGGTCCGCATGCCGACACCCACGAGCGTGCTCTCGGTTGCACGTGCCACCCTTCGGCCCGTGGCGAACGAGACGGGATGGATGCTGTTGGCGGGCTGGCGCCGCTGGCGAGAGAGACGCCGGGCGAAGCGTCGGCGCCGGCGCGGCCACGGCGGGGACTCGGGCGACGGCTGGTGGGCGTGCGATCTGCCCGCCTGCGGCGGGCACGGCCATCACGGAGGCCGCGACGGCTGTGATGGGTGCGATGGCTGTGACGGGTGCGACGGCTGCGACTGCAACTTCAACCTGCTGAGCCTGGGGACGCTGCTCCTGCTGATCCCATTCCTACGGACGCAGCCGACGCTGAAGAGACAGAACACGATCCCAGGACGTGGCGGCGTCCTGTTGATCCGCGGCTACCAGCGGAAGATCAGCCGGCATCTCCCGACGAAATGCCGATACACGCCCTCGTGCAGCGAATACGGCGCCCAGGCCGTGTCGTGGTACGGCCTCGCCGACGGGTCGCGCCTGATCGCGGCCCGGATCAAACGGTGTACTAGGGCGGTCCCAATGGGTACTCCGGACCCGCTGCAATGACACACTGATTCCAGTCGTCAGTGCACCGAGGAGGAACGATGGCGTCCGACGCCCGTCAGGCCAAGCCCAGCAAGAGCGCCGTGGTGAAAGACGGTCACCTGGCGGTCAGTGAGTTCCTCGGCGAGCACCAGGGGCCGTCCAGCCCGTTCGGCGACATCCCGCTGCCGCTGCCGAACGACCAGATCGACTACGTGCACCCGGGCTCCGAAGACGCCCCGGCCCACTAACGACCGAGAGACTTCTCCACGTTCTGCCAGATCGGGCACGGCCACGGGACGCGTGCCCAGGTGCCGGAGCACTCCGGGCAGAACGGTGATCCGTCGCGCGGTTCGTGCAGGCGGAGGAACTCCGACAGGGCCAGCGAGAGATCGCTGAGGTCGTCGCGCGCGTAGGCCAGCAGCGTCAGGTCGTCGGCCTCGCGGGCCAGCGCGCGGGCCTCGCGCAGGCGCTGCCAGACCGCGTAGTGCCGACTGAGCCGCTCGGCGTCCTGTCCGATCACGGGTGCCTCCTCGAAGCCTGGGCGGTTCCGGTCCCCGGGCGAACGGCGCCGCCGCAGCGGTGGTGCCGGGTCTCGCTGTTCCGGTTCTGCCGTCCCGGGTAGGGGCGGTGACCCCCGTGCCGTTCGGCCTCGGCGCTGAACGAGCCGCTCTCGTCCCAGAAGTAGACGGTCGCGTACTCCAGGTAGTCGGCCGGGCGGATGTCCATCGATCCTCCAGTGCGTGCGAAGGCCCCCCGCAACTACCCGTGGCCGGGAGTTGCAGTGGAACTGTCGCGCACGTTCGCGCCCGAATGTGATTACCGGTCGGATATTCGCGATACCTGTGGGTATCCGGTGCTGGAGGCCGGGCGCTTCGGGGTGGTGTTGCCCCCGAGGGCTTGTGTGGACCTCTTTCGAGATGTTGTGCGAGCTATGCTACATTTTCCGGCATATGCTCCGATTGTGGGGTAGGGTCGCTGGCTTTCAGGTCCATGACCTGCAAAAACTCCTCGGGTAGTGGCTGACGAATTGGGTCGTTGCTATTCGGGATGGCGACGTCGCAGGGTCTGCAACGGCGCGGACCTAGTAGGGGCGTGTGGCGTCGTATCGGAGGCGCGGCAGGCGGGCGAAGCTGACCGCCTCCCTGCCGCGCCTCCTCCAATCCCGCATTAATTAGCGTGGAACCATGCCCCTGACGCCTCCCGTGGTCGGTTTCGACCTGGACATGACCCTGATCGACAGTCGCCCAGGTATCGGCGCGGTCTACGACGCGCTGGCCGCCGAGACCGGCGTCGCGATCGACACCGCGTTGGTCACGTCCCGGCTCGGACCGCCGCTGAGCGTCGAGCTCGCCAACTGGTTCCCGGCCGAGCGGGTGCCGGCGATGGTCGACCGGTACCGCGGGCTCTACGCGTCGCTCGCGATCGGTCCGTCGGCCGCGCTGCCCGGCGCGGTCTCCGCGCTCGAGGCCGTGCATTCGCACGGCGGCAGCACGGTCGTCGTCACCAGCAAGATCGCCCGCAGCGCCTGGCTGCACGTCGAACATCTCGGGCTCGCCGTCGACGACCTCGTCGGCGACGTCTACGCCGCCGCCAAGGGTCCCGCGCTCGCCGAGCGCGGCGCGGTGGTCTACGTCGGCGACCACACCGCGGACATCGCCGCGGCCCGGGCCGCGGGAACGGTGTCGGTCGCGGTCGCTACCGGTCCGTTCCCGGCCGACGCCTTGCGGCGCGCCGGGGCCGACGTCGTGCTGGACGACCTCCGGGCGTTCCCGACGTGGTTCGCGGACTTCAGTCGGCCTCGAGAGCCTCGCGGACCGCGCGGTTCGTAGCCGTGGCCCGACGGACCAGGCCGACCAGGATCAGCGCGAAGCCGAGCGGGCCGAGCATCGTGCCGACCGCGGCCAGCGCGGGCTGAGCGGACGAGCCGGCGAAGAACGGCAGGAAGACGACGCCCACGAACACCAGGCCCACCAGGAACGACGCCGACCCGACACGGATCAGCCAGCGGCCTGAATTGGCACTCGTCACGTGATGAGCCTAGGCCATTGGTTGCCGGGCTCCGGTGTCGCTAGCCTTGAGGCGGGGGCAGCGGGGGACCGCTGGCCCTTGTTTATCGGGCGATGGGGAAAACGGGGTCAGGACGTGCCGAGCGGCAAGGTGAAGTGGTTCGACCCGGAGCGCGGCTTTGGCTTCCTGGCCCGGGACGAGGGCGGCGACGTGTTCGTGCACAAGGGCGCGCTGCCGCCGGGCGTGACGGAGCTCAAGCCCGGCACCCGGGTCGAGTTCGGCGTGGCCGCCGGGCGCAAGGGCGACCAGGCGCTGTCGGTGCGGGTCGTCGATCCGTTGCCGTCGCTGGTGGCGCAGACCCGTCGTCCGGCCGACGAGTTACACGGGATGGTCGAGGACATGATCAAGGTTCTCGAAGCCCGCGTACAGCCCGACCTGCGCAACGGTCGCTACCCCGACCGCAAGTCGGCCCGCAAGATCGCCGAGTTGGTCCACGCCGTAGCCCGCGAATTAGAGGTCTAGCGCCAGGGCGGCGGGAGCTTCTGGGGGTTGGGGACGTCGGCGGCCGGTAGGCGGACGATCTGGATCTCGAGTTCCGGGCGCCGGCGCTGGATGTCCGTGAGGCCACGGAGCAGATCGTCGCGGGCGTCGGAGATCACGAACCGCACCGGTTTCGGGCTCACCTCGGCGACGTGCTCGACCGTCTTGATGCCCCGAGCCCCGTTCAGCCCGCCGACCGGCAGCGCCGCCTCGCCGCCCTGCCGCCGCAGCGCGGCCAGGAACAGCGACGGCGTGTACAGCCGGTACCCGGTGAGGATGATCGTCACCGTGCCGTCGTCGCCGTTCGGGAACGCCCGGTAGGTGTTCACGGTGCCCTTGCCGTCGTTCGGCCGCCAGAGCCGGGCGGCGTGGAACGTCCGCCCCCGGCTGGTGCCGGCCGCCGGCTCGGTCACGCCACCGCGCTCGGACGTCCGCGTGTGCAGCATCGAGTTCGGCACCAACAACCCGAACGCGAACGCGACGACGAGCCCGGACGCCCCGGCCGGCAGCGCGAACGTCACGAACCACCGGACCGGCGCGGCCCCGATCGGGAACCGCACCCGGGGCAGCAGCAGCGACACCGCGCCCAGGCCGACGAACGCGCACACCAGCACCGCGTGCAGCGACTTCTCGAAGTAGTACGAGACGCCGCCGGTGCGGTCCCACTGGTACAGCCCGATCGCCGCCACCATCAGCAGGCTGATCAGCAGCTGCGAACCCACCGAGCGCCAGACCGGGTTCCGTCGCCCGGCCCGCCGCAGCACGGTCCCCAGCAGCACGAGCACGCACAGCGCGACGAGCCACCGCCGGTCGATCTCCGGGATGCCGACGTCGGGCAGCAGCGCCCGCCCCGGCGACACCCCCGAGCGCAGCGAGATCACCGGCCAGGCCAGCACCAGTGGCGCCGCGACGACCGCGATCGCCAGGCTGCCCCACCGGAAGCGCCAGTAGAAACACGCCCAGGCCAGCACGACCGCGCAGGCGACCGGCGCGAAGAAGTAGTACGTGAAGCTGATCCCGACGACGCCCGCCGCGAGCAGCAGCGCCTGCTCCTTCGGTCCCCGCACCGGGCGGGCGGCCAGCGCGAACACCATGGCCAGCAGCGAGAGGCCCATCGCCTCGCTCGGGTACCCGCTGCCGAACAGCGAGACGAAGTAGCCGCCGCCGGTGCAGGCCGCGATCACCGAGACCGCGGCCACCAGCCGCCAGCCCCGCAGCGCCGGCCCGGCGACCCAGCGCACGCCCCAGACCAGCGCGAACGCCAGGATCCCGTACCCGACGAGGTTCCAGGCCAGGTAGTGGTCGAACGCCACCCAGCCGTCGCCCGGGTCGGTGGACGACCGGACGAAGTTGTCCATCAGCGCGCTGAACAGGTGTGAGGCCTGCGGGTAATCGACGACACCGGGGATGACCCGGCGGGTGATCTCGTCCCGGTGGAACGGCAGGTACCCGCCGACCGTGCGGATCGTGTCGAAGATCGTGAAGTGCCGGGCCAGATCCTCGGCGCCGACCAGCATGGCCAGCCGCTCGGTCGCGGGCTTGCCCCAGAACGACGACCAGAGGTAGAGCGCCGGGCCAACGCCTCCGGCCAGCACCAGAGCGTCGGCCCACGACGTGCGCAGCGGAAGAGACGGCCACCGCCTGCTCACCAGCCCGGCCGCGATCAGCGTGAAGAACCCGGCCCGGGCGACCGGCACCGGGTCGAGCCCCCACGGCCAGATCGAGAAGACCAGCCCGGCCACGCTCACCGCGCCCAGCAGCATCAGTAGCGCCAGCGCCAGCCGGTCGAGGATCGTCCGCCCGCCCCGGAGCAGGGACGCGATGCCCAGCAGCAACAGCACCGGCAGGACGGCGTCCGCGTGGAGCCGGTGCGTGAGGCCGGGCAGTACCCAGGCGACGACGACGAACGCCAGCAGAAGCACGCCGTGCCGGCGACGAGCCGGGAGCAGCGGTGGGGGCTCGGTGGCGGGGGCGGGGGCCGTCGCCGGGATGGTCTCCACTGCTACTCCGAGTCAGTCGGACGGGCTAGGCCTAGACAGAAGCAAGCCTCGGAATGGTGACACGTGGCACGAGCCCGGCTTCGGCGGCCCGCCCCAGAAGCGCGTCGACCGCCGCGTAACCGTCGTCGCCCAGGTCCCGGGTGAACTCGTTCACGTACAGCCCGATGTGCTGGTCGACGACGTCGTCCTCCATCTCCTGGGCGTGCGCGAGGACGTACTCCCGGCTGAGCGACGGATCGGCCCAGGCGGCCTCGACCGACGCGCGGACGAGCCGGGCGGCCTCGGCCGGGGTGATGCCCACCCGGGACGCCAGGTCTTTACGGGCCAGGATCGCGCCGAGCGGGATCGGCAGGCCGGTCGTCGACTCCCACCAGTCGCCGAGGTCCTTCGCCGAGTGCAGGCCGTAGCGCTGGTAGGTGAACCGGGCCTCGTGGATCACCAGGCCGGCGTCGATCTCGCCGGCCGCGACCGCGGGCATGATCTCGTGGAACGGCCGGACGACGACCTCGGCCGGCGGCTCGTCGGCCGACCAGAGCCGGAACAGCAGGTAGGCGGTGGTGCGGTCGCCCGGGACGGCCACGACCTTGCCGGCCACCGAGTCCGAACCCCGGGTGAGCACCAGCGGCCCGCACCCGCGGCCCAGCGCGCCACCGCAGGGCAGCAGCGTGTACTGGTCGAGCAGCCAGGGCAGCGCTGCGTACGACACCTTCACCAGGTCGTACTCACCGCGTTCGGCCGCGCCGTTGGTGACGTCGACGTCGGCGAAGTCCACCTCCACCGGCGGGGTGCCGGGGATCCGGCCGTGCACCATCGCGTCGAAGACGAACGTGTCGTTCGGGCAGGGGGAGAACGCCATCCGCATCGTCACGAGTCAACCGTAGCTCTCACCAGAGCGGCCACCGCGGTGCGCAGCGACTCGAACGCCAGCGGGATGTTCCAGGCGCTGCGGTCGCGGCGTCCGACCAGGTTGCTGATCGCCCGGAGCTCGGCCCAGGGCACCCCGGCGGCCTGGGCCGCCCAGGCGACCCCGTAGCCCTCCATGGCCTCGGCCACCGCGGACGGGTGCACCGACGCCAGCTCGGCGCCCCGGCGGTCGGTGCCGGTCATCGTCGAGAGCGTCAGGATCTCGCCGGTCAGCACCGGCAGGTCGAGCGCGTCGGTGACCCAGCGCCCGCCCGGCGAGGCCAGCACGTCACCGCCGGCCAGGCCCAGCCCGGCCAGGTCGAGGAAACCCTCGTCGGTGTCGGCGCCCAGGTCGGCCCAGCGGACGGTGTCGGCGACGACGATCGAGCCGATCGGCGCGCGTCCGGCGAAGCCGCCGGCCAGCCCGGTGGAGAGCACCAGGTCGTACGTCCCGGAGCCCAGCGCCATCGCGGTGCTCACCGCGGCCGCGACCGGCCCCACCCCGCCCACCAGCCCGTCGACGCCGAGGGCGTCCAGTTCGGCCTGGACGGCGGTCACCACCAGCAGGTTCATGCGACGTCGAGCACGAACCGCCAGAGGCCGCGGGCCTTCTCCGCGTTCTGTCCCGGGTGCAGCGCGAGCAGCTCGAGGACGTACGTCGTGCTGCCGGTCGCGTCGTTCGGGACCGTGAACCGGATGTACGAGGTGCCCTGGCGGACGAACGACACCGGCGCCAGGTTGCCGTCCGAGCTGGCCAGCGCGGCCGTCCAGCCGTCCTCACCGACGTTCGGCGGGACGTCGACCTCGACGCTGCCGCCCGGCTTCACGGTGATCGTCCCGGCGTTGGCCGGACCGGCCTTGCAGTCCGAGCTCGGCGAGGACGCGTTGAACGTGCCGTTCTCGAAGCACCAGGCCGTGGCCTCGCCGCCGGCGGAGTCGCCGTCGCTGACCACGGTCGCGTAGGGAGCCGGCTTGTCGCACGCGGCGACCAGCCCGAGAGTGGCCGCAGCCAGCGCAATCGCGACGCCACGCTTCGTCAGACGCATGTCCCGAGGTTAGCCAACGGCCTGCTGGGACCACTCGCTCGGGGCGGACGCCGGGGAGACCTCGGCCCGGTGGGCGGTCCAGGCCCAGGAGCCGACGCGCAGCGCCACCGCGCCGACCACGAGCCCGACCGCGAACAGCCCCCACGGGCCGGCCACCGGGACCAGCCCCAGGGCGCCGCCGCTCACCCAGGCCAGCTGGAGCATCGTCTCGGAGTGGGCGAACGCGCTCGCTCGGGACTCGTCGGGCAGCCGCTCCTGGATCACCGCGTCCACCGCGAGCTTGGCCAGGCCGCTGGCCAGCGCGGTCCCGAACGCCAGCACCAGCACGGCGGGCAGCGAGTAGAAGATCGCGGCCGCGATCGCGCCCAGCGCGACCCCGCTGACCGCGATCGCCCCCAGCAGCAGCGGACGGCGCAGCTTCAGCCGGGTACCGATCAGCGTGGCCACGAACGCGCCGGCGGCCAGCGCACCGGCCACCGCGCCCAGCGCCGCCACCGGCGTCAGCAGGAGGTCGTCCTCACGGGCCCGGAACGCGACGAACAGCGCGATGAAGCCGTACATCGCGCGGAGCGTCCCGCCCGCGGTGATCGCGGCCCAGACCGGCAGGTTCCACAGCCGCAGCGCCTCGCGGTGGGCGAGCAGCGCGAACACCCGGGGCGGCACCTCGGGCTTGTCCGAGTCGACCCCGGACGGCAACCGCAGCGACAGCACCATCCCGACGAAGAACAGCAGCGTGGCCAGGCGCAGCGGCCAGCCCGGCCCGAACGTCGCCAGCCCGGCGCCGACCGCACCGGCGATACCGCCGAAGATCGTCCCGGCCAGCGAGCCGCGGGCGTTCGCCTCGACCAGCGTGATCCGCGGGGGCAGCAGCCGGGGCACCGCCGCCGACCGCGCGACCCCGTACGACTTCGACATCACCAGCACGCCGAACGCGGCCGGGTAGAGCACCCAGGTGTCGATCTGGTCGGCGATCGCGAACGCGAGGAACCCGCGGGCCAGCATCGTGGTGGCCAGCGCCCAGCGGCGTCCGTGCCGGAACCGGTCGAGCACCGGCCCGACCAGCGGGGCCAGCAGCGCGAACGGCGCCATCGTGATCAGCAGGTAGAGCGCGACCCGGGTCCGGGCCTCGCCCACCGGCACGTCGAAGAAGATGGTCCCGGCCAGGCCGATCGCCACCAGCGCGTCACCGGCGCACGAGAGCGCGTGCAGGTCGAACATCTTGTGCAGCCCGGTCTGGTCGGCGCCGTCCGCGTTCCGGGCTCGTTGCACTCGGCACCACGCGGTCGCAACGGGGCCCCGGGAGCCCTTCCGCACCTCGTTGTCCGCTACCACGCCTCCATCGTTACCCACGCGGAGGCCCCACAGTCACCTACCGGGGGAGGGTTCATCCGTCCGGACGATGTCGCGTCGATTGAGTTCGGTGCCAAAACTGCACTACACGCCGATAGGAGACCGGGTTCCCTCCTCGCGAGGCTCGTGAGGAAGAATGAATACTGTGACGACCCGCACGGTGAACCGTCCCGCGGCAGCTGAGTCGACCGAGGACGGTGTGGTGACCGGGAACCCAGAGGCCGCTGACACCCCACGTGCGCGGCGGACGCCCCGCGCCATCAAGCTCGACACGGTCTGCGCGCAGGCCACCGACCTGGCCCGCGAAGCCGCCGTAGAGGTCGGCGGCGACATGGTCGGCGACCCGGTCGCGGTCAGCGCCGACGGCGAGCGGCTGGTGACCCACCGGTTCGCCGCGCTCCAGCCCGGCTACGCGGGCTGGTACTGGTCGGTCACCGTGACCCGGGTCCCGCGCTCGAAGCACGTCACGGTCAGCGAGGTCGCGCTGCTGCCGGGCTCCGACGCGCTGCTGGCGCCCGAGTGGGTGCCGTGGAGCGAGCGGCTGCGCCCCGGCGACCTCGGCGTCGGCGATCTGCTGCCGACCGCGCCCGACGACGACCGGCTGGTGCCCGGGTACGTGCTCTCCGACGACCCCGAGGTCGCCGAGGTCGAGTACGAGATCGGGTTCGGGCGACCGCGGGTGATGAGCCGGCTGGGCCGGGAGGAGACCGCCGACCGCTGGTACACCGGCACCTCCGGCCCGGAGAGCGAGCTGGCCAAGGCCGCGCCGGCCCGGTGCGGCAGCTGCGGCTTCTACCTGCAGCTGGCCGGTTCGCTCGGCGGGCTGTTCGGGGCCTGCGGCAACCTGTTCGCGCCCGACGACGGCCGGGTCGTCTCGGCCGACCACGGCTGTGGGGCGCACTCCGAGGCGCTGGTCGAGCCGGCGCCGCCGGTGCCGCCCGCGCCGATGGCGCTCGACGACGACCTCGAGGTCATCCGCACCGCGCACACGCCCGGCTCGGTGGAAGACACCGACGGCGAGCCTCTCGGCCACGGCTGATGGATTCCTTCGGGACGGCGGAACGGCGGGCCGCCGTTCTCGCCTCCTGGGCCGGTGTCGCGACCCGGTTCCGGGAGGACGCCAACGCGGAGGAGGAGCTCGTCCGCGGTGGCCTCGGCGGTTATGCCGACCGTCTGGTGGTGGAGCTCGCCCAGAACGCGTCCGATGCGGCCGCGCGCGCCGGCGTCCCCGGTTCGCTGCGTTTCTCGTACGTCGACGGCGTCCTGTCGGTCGCCAACACCGGTTCGCCGTTGGACGCGGCCGGAGTGGACGGCCTCACCTCGCTGCGTGCGTCAGCCAAGACCGACGTCAGGGAGCCCGGCACCGTTGGTCGCTTCGGCGTCGGGTTCGCGGCCGTGCTCGCGGTCAGCGACGCCCCCGAAGTGCGATCCAGCGCCGGTGGGGTGCGGTTCTCGGCCGAGCAGACCCGGGCCGAGGTATCGGCGCTCGGCGGCGCACCGGCCGCCGAGCTCGCCCGGCGGGGCGGGGCGGTGCCGGTCCTGCGGCTGGCCTGGCCGGCCGACGAGCCGCCGACGGCCGGCTACGACACCGAGGTACGGCTGCCGGTGCGGCCGGACGCGATCGAGCGGGTGCGGGCCATGCTCGCCGACGTCGAGCCGACGCTGCTGTTCGCGTTCCCCGGGCTGACCCGGCTCGAGATCGCCGTCGACGGCGCCGAGCGGGTCATCGAGCGGGCCGGGTCGGTCGGCAACACGGTGTCGCTGGCCTCGAACGGCGAGGTGACCACGTGGCTCGTGTCGTCCGACCAGGGCGACGTGCCGCCGGAGCTGCTGGCCGAGCGTCCGCTGGAGGAGCGGGCGGCCCTGGCCCGGTATTCGACGCTGGCCGCGATTCCGCTGGGTCGCCGTCTCAGCGGCGACACGGTTCTGCACGCTCCGTCGCCGACCGACGAGCCGCTCTCGCTGCCGATCCACCTGGCCGCGACGTTCCCGCTGGAGGTCTCGCGCCGCCGGGTGGCCCCGGGCGCGCTCACCGACTGGCTCGCCGCCCGGGCCGCCGACACGGTGGTCGCGCTGATCACGGCCGCGCCGCCGGCCGTCGAGACGCTCGCGCTGGTGCCCCGGCCGGGCCTGGGCCGGGCTCCGCTCGACGCGGCGATCTGCTCGCTGGTGCTGGCCGGTCTCCGCGAAGCGGAGTTCCTGCCGCTGGAGCCGGTCCCCGACGCGGTTCTGCCGTGGTCGGACGACGAGGTCGCGTTACTTGCCTCCGGCCTCGGCGACGCCTTCGGCCTCACCCCGCCCGCGGAGCCCGACCCGCTCTCGTCGACCGCCGACTCGGCCGCGCCGACCGCCGACTCGGCCGCCGTGTGGGATCGGGTGGCGCCGACGCGGGCGGTCACGGTCACCTCCGAGCTCGCGGCCACCGCCGACCTCCTCGCCGGCGCGCTGGCCGGGGTCGTCCCCGGGTTGCTGCCCGCCGACTGGTCCAGCCGCGCGGCCGCGCCGGCGCTGGACGCGCTCGGCGTCCGGCGGCTGACGGTCGCCGACGTAGTCGAGGCCGTGGCCGGCCTCGATCGGCCGGCCCCCTGGTGGGGCGACCTCTACCACGCCCTCGAACCCGCGAGCGCCGACCTGGACGCGCTCGCCGCGCTCCCGGTCCCGCTCACCGACGGACGCACGGTCACCGGCGTGCGGGGCGCGCTGCTCCCCGGACCGGACCTGGCCGCGATCGCCCCCGACACGCTCGCCCCGCTCGGCCTCCGGGTCGTCCACCCCGACGCGGTCGGCAGCGACCTGCTGACCCGCCTCGGCGCCCGCCCGGCCACCGTCGGCACGATCCTGGCCGACGAACGCGTCCGGGCCGCCGTCGCCGACTCTCTCGACGCCGACGAGCCCGAACCGCTGGCCGAAGCGATCCTCGCGCTCGTCGCCGCGGCCGGTATCCGCCCGGGCGACGAGCCCTGGCTGGCCGAGCTCGCGCTCCCGGCCGACGACGACTGGTACCCGGCCGGCGAACTGGTCGTACCCGGCTCGCCGCTGACCAGGGTCTTCGCCGGCATGGGCACCGACGACGCCCCGTTCGGCGTCGTCGACGAGGACTTCGCCAACGACGTGCTGGCCGCCCACGGTCCCGACGTGCTGGCCGCGGTCGGCTGCCTGACCACGTTCACCGTCCTCGACGCCGACGACATCGACGTCGTCGACCTGGCCGACCTCGGCGCGGACGACGCGGACCTGGACCTCGACGGCCTGGAGGAGTGGGCCGACGCGGTGATCGAGGCGATCGACCCGACCGGAACCGTCGGCGCGCCGCCCGGCACCCGGATCGAGAGCTTCCGCGCGATCCGCGACCTCGACCTGGTCGACGAAGACCAGTGGCCGGTCGCCCTGCAGCTGCTGGCCGAGGGCCCGCCCCGCGAGGTTCTGAACGCGACCGCCTACGCGCTGACGCCGGACGGCCGCCGGATCGAGGTCCCGGCCTACACCCGCTGGTGGCTGGCCCGGGAGCCGATCCTGGACGGCCGCGCGCCCGGCGAACTCCGCACCGGCGACGCGTTCGACCTCGACGGCCTGTACGACGTGGCACCGGACGACGTCGATCAGGCCCTGCTGCCGCTGCTGGGCTGCCGCACCGGCCTGCTCGACGCGATCGCCGCCGACCCGAACGACCTGCTGCGCCGCCTGGCCGACGCCGACCGCACCGCGGTGCCGCAGATCGTTCCGCTGGTCTACGCCCGGATCGCCGAGGCGCTGGCGGGCGCCCGGGTGGAGGCCCCGGCCCACGTCCGGGTCGCCCCCGACGCCGTCGCCGACACCGACCAGGTCGCGATCCTCGACCAGCCCTGGCGCCTGGACGCGCTCGACGGCCGGGTGCCGATCCTCGGCGGCGACGACCCGGTCTCGGTGGCCGAGCTGCTCGACGTTCCGCTGGTGTCTGAGTTGTGAAGTTCTTACGCGGACTGGTCACTCTCGCGATCACGATCTGCGTGGCCCTGCTGCTGGTGGCGATCGCCGGCTACGGCAGCAGCAAGTCGGTGGCCGAGAAGGAGCGAACCGCCCCGGCGAAGGTGTTCCAGCCGTTCGGCTGGCAGCAGACCGTCGAGAAGTCGCCCCCGGGGCCGGCCACGGTGCTGGTCAGCGGCGACGGCTGGGGCATGCGCGGGGTCACGTACCGGGGCAAGGTCGCGGTGGTCGGCGGCACCTACCGCACCCAGCGCTACCGGACCGACGTCGAGGCCGGGGAGGACGTCCTGCTCTCGCCGGACGGGACGACGATCGCCGACGGGATCCCCCGGCCGGTCCCGACGGCGTCGGGCAGCCCGGCCGCGACGACGACCGGCAGCCGCGACCCGGCGATCTGGTTCACCGACCTGGAGTCGGGCCGGACGAGAAGGATGACCGTGCCGGCCACCGGCACCGCGCGGCCGGTCGCGTTCTCGCCGGACGGCCGGAAGATCCTGGTCCAGGTCGCGTCCCCGCCCGAACACGGGCCCTGGCCCGGCGGCGAACTCGACCTGATGGACCTCGCGACCGGCGAGGTGAGCCGGCTGGCGAACCTGGGCACCGCGCCGGTCCACCGCGCTCAGCTGGCCGCGTTCTCGCCGACCGGACGCGAGGTCGCGGTCCAGATCGGCGACGCGATCTCGGTCGTCGACGTGAAGTCCCGGGCCGCCCGCCCGCTCGCCCGGCTCGGTCCCGACCGCCGAATCGCCGGGATCGGCGCCTGGAGCGGGGACGGCACCCGGATCGCGGTGCTCACGATGTCCGGCTGCAGCAAGCGCTGCGACGCCGACGACCTGGACGACCGGACCTGGCAGATCGACGAGATCGACGCCACCACCGGGGCCCCGCGGACCGGCTCGTTCGACCGGCTGACCGGCTCGACGATCCGGGTGCTCGGCCAGACCGACACCGGCGAGCTGGCCGTCGTCCGCTACCACGCGTCGAACGACGTCAGCATCGACGGCCTGGGCGAGCTGACCGTCGACGGCGACCCGGCCGAGGAGACGGACTACGGCGCGGTCGACGACGCCGACCTGCTCGGCCTGACGCCGTCGGGCCGGCGGCGGACGCTGGTGTCGCTGCCCCCGGGCTCGCGCCACGTCGACGTCGCCGGGCAGCTGGTCGTCGAGGACCGGATGGGCGGCGACTCGTCCCGGCCGATGCCGTGGCCGGCCCCGTTCTGGGTCGACCTCGCGCTGATCGCCGTGCTGCTGCTGGTGATCTGGGGCGCTTATCGCCTCCGCCGGGCGACCCGCTAAGCCGACACCGAAGCGTCCTCGGCCTTGGCGTCCGCCAGTTCTTCGTGAATCAGGACGCGGACGTGCATGGTCGTGCGCTGCTGCAGCGCGGCCCGAAGGGCGCGGTGCAGCCCGTCTTCCAGGTACAGGGCGCCGTCGAACTCGACCACGTGCGGGAACAGGTCGCCGTAGAACGTCGAGTCCTCGGCCAGCAACCGGTCCAGGGCGAGCTCCCGCTTGGTCGTCACCAGCTGGTCGAGCCGGACCTGACGGGGCGGTATCCGAGCCCACTCGCGCAGCGACAGACCGTGGTCGGGGTACGGCTTCCCGTCCCGGACCGCCTTGAATATCACGGTCCTTACGCTCCTTTCGTCCCCAGCCACCGTCGGTTCAGCCTAGCGAGCGCCGCACGTCCCGGAGTGCCGACCAGGCGGGGGAGGCCTCCTCCGTCCGGTCATTTCTGCAATTCGTAACGTGAGCGTTACTCGGAGTAGCTGTCTCGACTCGCGCGATCGGTGCGTCCGGGTGAAGATCGGGCGCATGTCGCCAACGGTCTTCTGGTTCCGTCGTGACCTGCGCCTGTCCGACAACCCGGCGCTGCTGGCCGCCGTGAGCGCGGCCGGCGACGACGGGGTGCAGCCGGTATTCGTGCTGGACCCGGTGCCGTTCCGGGCGTCCGGCGGCCCGCGGACGAGCCACCTGGCGCGGTCGCTCCGGGCGCTCGACGAATCGCTCGGCGGCCACCTGGTGATCCGCCACGGCAAGCCGGAGGAGGAGATCCCGCGGCTGGTGGCCGAGATCGGCGCCGAGGAGGTGCACATCGCCGCCGATTACGGCCCGTACGGCGCGGCCCGCGACCAACGGGTCGAGAAGGCGCTGGCGAGCCACGGGGCCACGCTGCACCGCACCGGCTCCCCGTACGCGATCGCGCCGGGCCGCATCCGGAAGCCCGACGACACGCCCTACCGGGTCTTCACCCCGTTCTCCCGGGCCTGGCGCGAGCACGGGTGGCGCGCGCCGGTGGCCGCGCCGAAGAACGCGAACTGGCGGAAGGCCAAGTCGGGCGGCCTGCCGGACGTCCCCGACCTGCCCGACGTCGACCTGCCCGAGGCCGGTGAGGACGCCGCCCGGAAGCGGTTCGCCGACTTCCTGGACGACGGGCTGGCGGGTTACGCGGACGAGCGGAACCGGCCAGACCGCGACGGCACCTCGCGCATCTCGGTCAACCTCAAGTACGGCGAACTGCACCCGCGGACGATCCTCGCCGAGCTGGCGAAGCGCCGGGGCTCGGGCGCCGACACGTTCCGCAACGAGATCTGCTGGCGGGAGTTCTACGCCGACGTCGTGTTCCACCGTCCGTCGAGCCTGTGGGAGTCGCTGGACCAGCGGGTCGGGAGCATCCACACCGACTCCGGGAAGTCGGCCGACGCGAAGTTCGAGGCCTGGGCGGCCGGCCGCACCGGCTTCCCGATCGTCGACGCCGGGATGCGACAGCTGCTCGAGATCGGCTGGATGCACAACCGGGTCCGGATGATCACCGCGTCGTTCCTGGTGAAGGATCTGCACCTGCCGTGGCAGCGGGGGGCCGCGCACTTCCTCGACCACCTGGTCGACGGGGACTACGCCAGCAACAACCACGGCTGGCAGTGGGTGGCGGGCACCGGCACCGACGCGGCCCCGTACATCCGGGTGTTCAACCCGGTGACCCAGGGCAAGAAGTTCGACCCGGAGGGCGGGTACGTCCGCCGCTGGGTGCCGGAGCTGGCCGACGTTTCCGGGGCCGCGGTCCACGAGCCCTGGACCCTGGAAACCCAGCCCGAGGGCTACCCGGAACCGATCGTCGACCACGCGGCGGAGCGCCAGGAGACGCTCCGCCGCTTCGAGGCGGTCAGAGGGGCCTGACGCCCCAGGTACCGGTCCATTTTTCGCCCGGAGCCAGCGTGATCAGGCCCTCGCCGGAGTTGAACGCGTCCGGCGGGCACGTCATCGGCTCCACCGCCACCGCGTGGTTCGCGACACCGCTCGGCCCGATCCCGTTGTAGGCCTGCACCCAGCCGAACGACGAGTCCTGCCAGAGCTGCCCGCCGCGGCCCTCGGCGTCCACCAGTTCGCTGACCGCGAGGGAGTCCGAACCGCGCTCGGTGACGACGAACGGGGTGTCGAGCGAGACGCCGCCGAGCGTGCGGCCCGACCGGAAGTCCCACTCGGTGCCGGTCACGTCCTCGAGTTCGCCGGTCGGCAGCAGCCGGTCGTCGACGAGGACCCGCTTCCCGGCCGGCAGCGTCAGCGTGGCCGCGTCGAGCGCTTCCCCGCCGATCGTCAGGAACGGGTGGATGCCGAGCCCGAACGGCGCCGGGGTCGGACCGGCGTTGACCGCCTGGTGCTCGACCTTCAACCCGTCCTTGCCCAGCGAGTAGTGCACCCGCAGCACGAGCGCGAACGGGTAGCCCGGACGCGGCTGGATCGTGCGGGCCAGCGTCACCGCGGTGGGGGTGTGGTCCATGCGGTCCCACAGCTCCCAGCGGACCAGGCCGTGGATCGCGGTGCGCTTGTCGGTCTCGTCCCAGCCGAGCTTGTGGTCGCGGCCGTCGAACGTGTACTTGCCGTCCCTGATCCGGTTGGGCCACGGAGCGAGGATCTGCCCGACACCCTTCGACGCCATCGCGTCAGCCGGATATCCGGCCAGGACGTCTCGTCCGTTCACCGTGTACTCGCGGATACCACCACCGATCTCGACCAGCGTCACACGCTGGGTACCCGCCTCGATCGTCCACTGATGTCCGGACGGGGTGTTCCACCGCGCCGTCATCGCGCCTCCACATCGTCGGGGGCCAGTCATACCAATAGGAATGCATACTGCACTCCATCCGGGGCACGATATCGGGCGATGGACGCCAGCACTCTCATCCCCGCCCAAGCGGACCTCTCTGCCCTCAAGTCGGCGGCCGCGGGCTGTACCGCGTGCGAGCTCCACGCTCCGGCGACCCAGACCGTCTTCGGCAGCGGCAACCCGGACGCGAAAGTGCTGCTCGTGGGCGAACAGCCGGGTGACGTCGAGGACCAGAAGGGCGTCCCGTTCGTCGGTCCGGCGGGCAAGCTGCTGCAGCGCGCGGTCGCCGAAGCGGGGTTCCCGGCCGGTGCGGTGTACGTCACGAACGCGGTGAAGCACTTCCGGTTCGAGCTCCGCGGTAAGCGACGCATCCACCAGACCCCGCTGCCCGAGCACATCAAGGCCTGCAATCCGTGGGTGCGGGCCGAGATCGCCGCCGTGCGGCCTCAGATCGTGGTCTGCCTGGGCGCCACCGCGGTGAAGGCGCTGCTCGGCTCGCAGTACCGGGTCACCAGGGACCGCGGTCACCTGATGCCGTACGAGAACATCCAGGCGCTGATCACGATCCACCCGTCGGCGATCCTGCGGATGCCCGACGACGCCCGCGAGCAGGGCTACGCGGATCTGGTGCGCGATCTGAGCGTCGTCGTCCAGGCCGTGTAATCTCCCCCTCACTGGTAGGGAATGCGGCCGCAACCGGCTTACGCTGGTGCGATGCGCGACTACGCGATCGTGGTGCAGTCGAATGGCCTGGCGCCCGAGCCGATCGAGATCCCGCCGCCCGGCCCGGGCGAGGTCCGGATCCGGCAGACCGCGGTCGCGCTCAGCTTCGCTGACCTCCGGGCCCGCTTATCGACGGTTCCCGGGAGCTCGGCGGTCGGCGTCGTGGAGGCGGCGGGGCGGCGGGCCGGGTTCGCGGTGGGGGAGCGCGTCGCGTACGCGGCCGGGCCGCCGGGCGCCTACGTGTCGGTGCGCAACGTCCCGGCCACCGCGGTCGTCCCGGTTCCGGACGCGATCTCCGACGAGGACGCGGCCGCGGTCCTCGACAAGGGCCTGCTGGCCTGGGCGCTGCTCCGCCAGGTATATCCGGTGCAGGCCGGCGAGACCGTCGTGTTCCACGCCGCGGCCGGCGGCGTCGGCCTGCTGGCCGGGCAGTGGCTGAGCCACCTGGGCGCCCGGGCGATCGGCACGGTCGGGTCGGCCGACAAGGTGCGGCTCGCGGTCGAGAACGGCTACGACGAGGTCGTCCTCTACCGCACCGACGACCTCGCGGCCCGCGCCCACGACCTGACCGACGGCGCCGGGGTGCCGGTCGTCTACGACCCGATCGGTGCGGCCACGTTCGAGATGTCGCTGGCCGCGCTGCGGCCCCGCGGCCTGCTGGTCTCGTTCGGCGCGATCTCCGGCCCGGTCACCGGCGTCGACCTGTCGGCGTTGGAGGGCTCCCTGTCGGTCGTCCGTCCGCGGCTGGCCGACTACCTTCCGGACGCGACGACGCTGCGCGCCGCCGCGTCGGAGCTGTTCGGTCTCGTCGACGCCGGGGTGATCCGGCCCAACCTGCGTCAGCGGTTCGATCTGGCGGACGCCGGGAAGGCCCAGGAAGCACTCGAATCGCGGGCGACGGTCGGGGCTACGGTGCTCCTACCGTGACAGGAGGCAGACATGGCTGAGCGCGCCATCCGCATCTACGAGACCGGCGGCCCCGAGGTGATGCGGCACGAGGAGCTCGAGCTGCCGCCGCCCGGCCCGGGCGAGGTGCGGATCCGGATCACCGCGGCCGGTCTGAACTTCCGCGACACCTATGAGCGCACCGGCCTCTACCAGGTCGAGCTGCCGACCGGGCTCGGCGGCGAGGCGGCCGGCGTCGTCACCGACGTCGGCGAGGGCGTCACCGGCCTGGCGCCGGGTGACCGGGTGGCCCACGCGACCGGGCCGCTGGGCGCGTACGCGACCGCGCAGAACGTCCCGGCGAGCTGCCTGGTGCCGGTCCCGGGCGGCGTGACCGACGAGGCCGCCGCCGCGGTGCTGCTCAAGGGGCTCACCGTCTGGTACCTGCTGCGCCGCACGTACCCGGTGCAGTCGGGCGAGACCGTGCTGTTCCACGCGGCCGCGGGTGGCGTCGGGCTGATCGCCGGGCAGTGGCTGCGCCACCTCGGCGTCCGGGCGATCGGGACGGTCGGCAGCGACGACAAGGCGAAGCTGGCGATCGAGAACGGCTACCAGGAGACGATCCTGTACCGGTCTCTCGACGTCGCGAAGCGGGTTCGGGAGCTCACCGACGGCGCCGGCGTGCCGGTCGTCTACGACTCGGTCGGCGCCGAGACGTTCGAGAACTCGCTCGACTGCCTGCGCCCGCGCGGGCTGATGGTGTCGTTCGGCAACTCGTCCGGGCCGGTGACCGGCGTCAGCCTGGGCATTCTGGCCGCCAAGGGGTCGCTGTACGTGACCCGTCCGACGCTCGGCACCTACGTCGCCGACCCGGAGGAGCTGCGCTCGGCCGCGGCCGAGCTGTTCGGGCTGGTCGAGTCGGGCGTGATCGACCCGAACATCGGCCAGCGCTTCCCGCTGGCCGACGCGGCCGACGCCCACCGGGCGCTGGAGTCGCGGGCGACGACCGGCTCTACGGTGTTGATCCCGTAGTCGTGCCGTCGTAGCGCCAGAATTTCGGCACCGACACCGCCAGCACCGCGACCAGCACGACGCAGAGCAGGCCGCCACCGACCCAGGCCACGGTCGGACCGAGCCAGGACTCGGTGGCGCCGGCTCGCAGGTCGCCCAGGCGCGGACCGCCGGCCACCACGACCGTGAACACGCCCTGCATCCGGCCGCGCATCTCGTCCGGGGCGTAGACCTGCAGGATCGTCTGCCGGTAGACGGCCGAGACCAGGTCCGAGGCCCCGGCCACGGCCAGCAGCACGACGGCGAGCCAGAGGTTGCGGGCCAGCCCGGCGGCGGCGACCGCGACCCCCCAGCCCATCACCGCGAGCGTCAGCGCAACGCCCTGGCGCCGCACCCGCCCGATCCACCCGGACGAGAGACCGGCCAGCACCGAGCCGATCGCGGTCGCCGCGAACAGCCACCCGACCGCGGCCCCGCCGCCGAACCAGTCGTCGGCGACCTGCGGGAACAGCGCGCGGGGCATCGCGAACACCATCGCGATGATGTCGACCGCGAACGACATCAGCAGCACCGGCTTGAGCACGATGAACGCCAGCCCCTGGCCGACCGCACGTAGCCCGGGGCTGACCCGCTCGCCGGTCGGCTCCAGGTGCGGCAGCCGGAAGGCAGCGTAGAGCGCCATCGTGAACAGCACCGCGTCGACGCCGTAGGCCACCGCGTACGACCAGCGGGCCAGCACGACGCCGGCCAGCAGCGGCCCGACGACCGTGCCGAAGTTGCTCGCGGTGAAGTTGAGCGTGTTCGCCGCCGGCACCTGCTCGCGCGGAACCAGCCGGGGGATGATCGCGCTCCGGGTCGGCCCGCTGACCGCGAACCCGGCCGACTGCACCGCGGTGAGCGCGAGCAGCAGCCAGGCGCTGTCGACGCCGGCCAGCGCCTGGACGACGAGCGCACAGGTCGCGACCCACAGCACGACCGACGAGATCAGCAGCAGCGTGCGCCGGTCGACGGCGTCCGCGACCGCGCCGCCCCAGAGCCCGAACAGGATCAGCGGGATCAACGCGGCCAGGCCGAGCATGCCGACCCAGAACGACGAGCCGGTGATCGCGTACATCTGTACGGGAACCGCGACCGCGGTCACCTGGTAGCCGATGAACGAGACGCTCTGCCCGGTGAACAGCCGCCGGTACGGCCCGAGCTTCAGCGGGGTGGTGTCGACGAGGATCCGGCGCCAGCGGGGCAGTTCCTTCGGGGGAGCGGCCGCGACCTGGGTCTCTTCCGGAGAGCTCACGGGCCCAGCCGTTCGACGACCCAGGTCTCGCCGTCCCGGCGGTAGCGCAGCCGGTCGTGCAGCCGGTCGGGGCGGCCCTGCCAGAACTCGACCGTGTACGGCACGACCCGGAACCCGCCCCAGGTCGCCGGGCGGGGGACGTCGTCGGGGTGCTCGGCGGCCAGGGCGGCCTCGGCGTTCTCCAGCGCGGCCCGGTTCGGCACCACGCGCGACTGCGGGCTGGCCGCCGACCCGAGCTGCGACCCGCGCGGCCGGGTGCGCCAGTAGGCGTCGGACTCGGCCTCGTCGACCCGGTGGACGATGCCGGCGACGTTCACCTGACGCTGCAGTGGGTGCCACGGGAACAGCAGCGTGGCCCGCGGGTTCTCGGTGAGCTCCCGGCCCTTGCGCGAGGTGTAGTGGGTGAAGAATTCCAGCCCGTGCTCGGTGGCGTCCTTGAGCAGCACCGTGCGGGCGCTGGGCGTCCCGTTCGCGGCCGCGGTGGCCACGATCATCGCGTTCGGCTCGACGATCTCCGAGGCCACGGCGGCCTCGGCGAACCACAGGCTGAACTGCGCGAACCAGGTGTCGGCCAGCGACTCCTCGGAGAGGGCGGCCCGGTCGTATCCCACGCGCATCCCGCCGACCTGTGACAGGTCCACTTTTCCTCCGCCCCGGGCACGATTTTCATGGCCCACGCAACCATATGCGGGTCTTACGGCTTCATGACCGTGATATGTCCCCGTCGTGTCGTCCAAGGATGTGGGCTGCGACACGATCACAATGGGCTTGGAGCGGTCTTCCCTCGCGGACCACCCGGGAACGGTAGGAAGATGGCAGAAACGTTCCCGACTGGTGGTCGGCTACCGCCTGCCGCCGGTCGAGCCGGCCGGGGCGTACCGCCACCGAAGACCACTGGGAGCTGAGCCAGCATGTCGGACTTCAAACCGGGGCTCGAAGGCGTCATCGCCTTCCACACCGAGATTGCGGAGCCGGACCGGGACGGGGGCGCGCTGCGGTACCGCGGCGTGAACATCGAGGACCTGGTCGGGAAGGTTTCTTTCGGGAACGTCTGGGCGCTGCTGGTCGACGGGAAGTTCGGCCCCGGTCTCCCGCCGGCCGAGCCGTTCCCGGTGCCGGTGCACTCGGGTGACATCCGCGTCGACGTGCAGGCCGCGATCGCGATGCTGGCGCCGTACTGGGGCCTCAAGCAGCTGATCGACATCGGCCCCGAGCAGGCCCGCGAAGACCTGGCCCGCATCTCGGTCACCGCGCTCTCGTTCGTCGCCCAGTCGGCTCGCGGCATCGGCCTGCCCGCCGTCCCGCAGCGGGAGATCGACAAGGCGCAGACGATCGTCGAGCGGTTCATGATCCGCTGGCGCGGCGAGCCCGACCCGAAGCACGTCAAGGCCGTCGACGCGTACTTCATCTCGGCCGCCGAGCACGGGCTGAACGCCTCGACGTTCACCGCCCGGGTCGCCGCCGGCACCGGGGCCGACTGCGCGGCCTGCATCTCGTCGGCCGTCGGTTCGATGTCCGGACCGCTGCACGGCGGCGCGCCCTCGCGCGTCCTCAAGATGCTCGACGAGGTCGAGAAGTCCGGCGACGCGGACGCGTGGGTGAAGAACGCGCTCGACAAGGGTGAGCGGCTGATGGGCTTCGGCCACCGGGTCTACCGGGCCGAGGACCCGCGGGCCGCGGTGCTGCGGAAGACCGCGAAGGAGCTCGGGAGCGTCCGGTTCGAGGTGGCCGAGGCGCTGGAGAAGGCCGCGCTGGCCGAGCTGCACGCGCGCCGCCCCGACCGGGTGCTGGCGACGAACGTCGAGTTCTGGTCGGCGGTCGTGCTCGACTTCGCCGAGGTACCGGCGCACATGTTCACGTCGATGTTCAGCTGCGCGCGGACGGCCGGCTGGTCGGCGCACGTGGTCGAGCAGAAGAACCTGAACAAGCTGGTACGCCCGTCGGCGCTCTACACCGGCCCGGGCCCCCGCAAGCCCGAAGAGGTCGAGGGCTGGGACACGATCAAGCGCAGCGAGTAAGCCGTACGGTTCTGAGGGCGGGCGCCGAACCGGCGGCCCGCCCTCAGCGTTTTTCCACCGAACCCCGAACCCCGAACCCCCACGAAGGAGCACCGTGAGCGTCACGATCCCCGCCGAGTTGCTGCCGGCCGACGGACGGTTCGGCTCCGGCCCCTCGAAGGTGCGCGCCGAGGCCGTGGACGCGCTCGTCGCGACCGGCCGTAGCTTCCTCGGCACCTCGCACCGGCAGGCGACCGTGAAGAACCAGGTGGGGCGGCTGCGGGCCGGGCTGAGCGAGCTGTTCCGGCTCCCCGACGGGTACGAGGTCGTGCTCGGCGTCGGCGGCACCACGGCGTTCTGGGAGGCCGCGGTCTTCGGGCTGATCCGCGACCGCGGCCAGTTCCTCTCCTTCGGAGAGTTCGGCTCGAAGTTCGCCAAGGCCGCGAAGATCGCGCCGTTCCTGGGCGACCCGACGATCATCGAGTCCGCGCCCGGCGACGCTCCGGTGTTCGAGCCCGAGGGCGGCGTCGACGTCTACGCGACCCCGCACAACGAGACCTCGACCGGCGTCGCGATCCCGGTGTCGCGGGTGCCCGGCGATCACCTGATGCTGCACGACGGAACGTCCGCGGCGGCGGGACTCCAGGTCGACGTCGCTCAGTCGGATGTGTACTACTTCGCGCCGCAGAAGGGGCTGGGCAGCGAGGGCGGGCTCTGGCTCGCGATCATGTCCCCGGCCGCGCTGGCCCGGGTCGACGAGATCAGCGCGTCCGGGCGGTACATCCCGGCGTTCCTCGACCTGGTCACCGCGATCGACAACTCGCGCAAGGACCAGACCTACAACACCCCGGCGCTGACGACGATCTTCCTCGCCGCCGAGCAGGTGGACTGGTTCAACGAGCAGGGCGGTCTGGCCTGGACGACCGCGCGCACCGCGGAGTCGGCCCGCACGCTCTACGAGTGGGCCGAGGCGTCGGCGTTCGCGACCCCGTACGTCAAGGACCCGGCCAAGCGGTCGAACGTCGTCGGCACGATCGACTTCGACGAGCCGGTGGACGCGACCGCGGTCGCGAAAGCCTTGCGGGCCAACGGGATTCTCGACACGGAGCCGTACCGGAAGCTCGGTCGGAACCAGCTGAGGATCGCGATGTTCCCGGGCATCGACCCGGCCGACATCGCGGCCCTGACGGCCTGCATCGACTACACCGTGAGTGCACTCGCGACCCGCTGACGGCGCGTCGGGGCGGACAAACTGGACGTATTGGTCGTACCGTAGGACTTGCCGGAGAACGGCGCGCCCGTACGGCGTGGTATGCGGGGCATACGAGCCCTGCCGTCGTATGGTGGGCACGCTCGCCGGTGTCTGGAGAGGGAGGTCGCAATGCGACCGTTGCGGTTCGTCGCGCTCTCCGCTGACGGGCAGGCCATGATTCTGACCGACGAGGTCGGGCGGATGCTTTCGCTCGCCATCGACGACCAGGTGATCGCCGCCGTTCAGCGAGAGCGATCCGGTACACCCGGTCAGCTATCGATGGATGTGGAGGCGACACTGACTCCGCGCGACATTCAGTCCAGGATCCGATCCGGCGAGTCGGCCGAGCACGTGGCCCGACTCGCGAACGTTCCGATGGAGAAGGTCCTGCGCTTCGCCGGGCCCGTGCTCCAGGAGCGGGCCGCGATGGCGCAGCTCGCTCGCCGTACCCGGCTGCGGGGCGCCGACAGCGGTCAGACCCTGGCCGACGTCGTCGACGGGCGCCTCCGTGCGCACGGCGTCGACGTCGAGACCGTGGCCTGGGACAGCTACCGGCGCGACGACGGCGGCTGGCGCACGACCGCGACCTGGCCGTCCGGTAAGGCAACCGCGCACGCGATCTGGGACCTCGACCGGAGCCGGTCGATGGTCACCCCGGTCGACGAGATGGCGAACTTCCTGTCCGGCGAGCAGGATCTGCTGATCGCGCCGGACGAGCAGATGTTGCCGTTCGGCATCCGGGCCGGTCAGCTGCCCGACGACGCCGACCCGAAGGAAGGCCCGGTCGTTCCGGCGCTCTCGATGCTGCGCAGGCGCGACGAGCGCCGTCGGGACGAGCCCGCGGCGGCGGCCGCGGCCGCGGAGGCGGCGGCCGCGTCGGCACCGGCTCGGGAGGTACCCCGGGAGCTCCCGCGCGAGGGCCGCGGCGACCTGCGCCAGGCTGCCCGAGACAGTGGCCGTGGCCGCGCGCTCGACCCCCGCTTCGACGATCTCCGCGCTCCGCGCCGCCCGGACGTCCACCCCGGACTGTCGGCGCCCGGCCTACCGGCACCCGGCGAGCAGGCCCCCGGTGGGGCTCGCCCCGGCGCCCCGGCCGGACCTGGCGTGCCGGGTCCGGGTACGCCCGGGCCTGGTCTGCCCGCGGCCGGTCTCTCGGCCCCGGCGATGCCGGGCACGCCCGCGGCCGGAGCGCCGAACCCGCCGGGCGTCGGTTCGCCCGGTCCGGCCGGTCGGCCGGGGCTCGCTGGGCCCGTGAACCGGCCCGGCGTTCCGAACCGGCCCGGTATCCCCGGGACGGGGCTGCCTCCGGCTGCTGCCCCCGGTGCGCCGGATCAGAGCGAAGGCACCGCTCCGGCGGCGTCCGGACGGGACGGTCTGCGCGGTGCGGGCTGGCTCGACGATCCCCGCCCGGCGAGCGGGGCGCGCCCGGACGAGGTCCGTCGCCCGGACCCGTGGGGCGACGACCCCCGACGTCCGGCCGGCCGTCGCGGTGACGTGCCCGCCGAGGCGGCGCCGACCAGCGGCGGTGGCAGCGGCATCACCGGGCGCAGCGACTGGCGGGAGCGACTCGACCCGACCGGCGTCGGCACCCCGCCGACCGGCCAGTCCGGCCGTCCGGAGCCGCCCAAGTCCGGCAGCGGCCGGGGCCGCAAAGCCGATCTCCCGAGCTGGGACGACATATTGTTCGGCAGCGGAGCCCGTAGAGGCTCCTGAACTCCGGAAGGCCCGCGCGAAGCGCGGGCCTTCTTGTTACTCCTCGTCCTCTTCCGGCTCGGGAGGGAGCGGGACTCGGGGGATGCGGGCGATCTGGCGGGACTGCGCGACCAGGCGGCCGGCCGAGTCGCGGATCGTGCAGTCCTCGTCGAACCAGCCCGACGCGAGCACGCGCCCGCGCAGCTCGGCCCGGAGCCAGCCCGGCGCCGGCAACACCCGCAGATACGTCGTCATCTGCACGGTCGGCGCCCAGCCGTAGCGCCCGAGCGTGAACGTCACCGGCGGGAACGCGTCGGCGGCCAGGAGGCATACCAGCGGGTCGGGATCGCGCCCGTCGACCATCCTCGCCCACCCCCGCAGCGCCATGCTCCCGTCCGGCCGCCCGCGCACCACGTTCGCGAACTCCGGCGCCAGCCGGACGTCGACGTGGTCCATCAGCGCGAGGTTCGTGTCGGGCAGGACGTCCGACCGGATCCGGGTGCACTGGTCGGGCGACGGCAGCTCGATCGGCGGCGCGAGGTCGAGATCGGGGTTGTTGGAGTCGAGCGTGCTGGTCACCACCGACGACACGAGCACCGGTTGGCCGTCCTGGATCAGCGTCGCCCGGCTGGTACCGACCGTCTTGCCGGTACGCAGGCGCTCGACGACGATCTCCGCCTCACCGGCGTGCGGGGCGGTCAGGAAATCCGTCGTCACGGCCACCGGGTGCGGGTGACCCTCGGCCGCGAGAACCGCTCTCACCACGGGAAGCTGCAGGTAACCCCCGTTGAGCGAAGAACCGATCGCCCAACCGCCGTCGATGAGTGTTGCGTACCGATCAGGCCCGGTCTCCCGGATCTCGGTATGAATCTCCAGCACGACCCCCACCCTGCCAGAGTTCGGCACCGCCGTTGTGGAAAGGCGGGTCCGCCGCCCGTGTGAAAGGTTTGGTGAGGCAACGAATCCGGTACTGGAGGTCAGCATGCAGTACGTCCGCCTGGGTCGGTCCGGCCTGCGCGTCAGCCGCATCTGTCTCGGCACGATGAACTTCGGGCCCGAGACGTCTGAACAGGACAGCCACCGGATCATGGACACCGCCCATGACCACGGGATCAACTTCTTCGACACCGCGAACGTCTACGGCCGCCAGCAGGGCGAGGGCGTCACCGAGAAGATCATCGGCAACTGGTTCGCCTCCGGCGGGGCCCGGCGCGAACGTACGGTGCTCGCCACCAAGCTCTACGGCGCGATGGGCGAGTGGCCCAACCAGGGAAAGCTGTCGGCGCTCAACATCCGGCGCGCCTGCGACGAGTCGCTCCGACGGCTCCAGACCGACTACATCGACCTGTACCAGATGCACCACGTCGACCGGGACACGCCCTGGGACGAGATCTGGGAGGCGATGGACGTCCTTCGTCAGCAGGGCAAGATCCTCTACGTCGGGTCGAGCAACTTCGCCGGCTGGCACCTCGTGCAGGCGCAGGAAGCGGCCAAGTCCCGGCACTTCCTCGGGCTGGTCAGCGAGCAGTCGTACTACAACCTGATGAACCGCTGGATCGAGCTCGAGGTGCTGCCGGCCGCGCGCGAGTACGGCATCGGCGTGATCCCGTGGTCGCCGCTGGAGGGCGGCCTGCTCTCCGGGGCCTTGCGCAAGCAGCGCGAGGGCACCGGCTCCCGGAGCAACTCGGGGCGCTCGGCCGCCGGGCTGGAGAAGAACCGGACGGCGATCGAGGCCTACGAGAAGCTCTGCGCCGACCTCGGGCACGACCCGGCCGAGGTCGGGCTGGCCTGGCTGCTGGCCCAGGACGGCGTCACCGCGCCGATCGTCGGCCCGCGCACCGGCGAGCAGTTCGACAGCGCGCTGCGCGCGCTCGACCTCACGCTCGAGGAGAGCACGCTCACCGCGCTCGACGACCTGTTCCCGGCCCCGTTCCCCAACCCGGGTAAGCCGGCCCCGGAGGCCTACGCCTGGTGAACCACCCACGAGTCGAGTGACTCGTAGCGGACCCCCTGGGCCCCGGTCGTGCTGCTCATCAGGTGGTAGCGGTCGGCGGCCCAGGTCGGTCCGCGGTAGGTCCGCAGGCGGTCGACGTCCTCGCGGAGCTCGTCCCTGGTGATCCGCGCCCGCGGCCGGGCCAGCGTCAGATGCGGCTGGTACGGACGCGGCTCGGCCTCGACCCCGAGATGCCGACGCAGCACCTCCGCGTTGTGGGCCAGCGCTCCCACGTCACCCGCGACGCCGGCCCAGAGCACCCGCTCGCCGAAGCGTCCGGCCCCGGCCAGCGCGAGCGGGCCACTCCGCGCGTCCCCGGCCGCGGCCGCGAGCCGGCCGAACACCGGCTCCGACACCTCGCCCAGGAACACCAGCGTCAGGTGCCAGCGCTCGGGCGGTTCGAGCACCCCCGCGCGCACCACGTGCAGGCCGTCGATCGCCTCGCGCAGATGGTCGACGGCTTCCGGCGGCGGCAACACCGCGACGAACAGACGCACGCCACACAGTTTCTCACTGGCGGAATGCCGCGAATCGCGAGATCGTTACCAGAGGTAATGAGTTGAGCGGCACAACTGAGGAGGCCCCGAGCGGGCATGCTCCATTACGAAGACCTCGCGGCGGACGTCCGGTCCACGACCGGTCGCTTCTTCCGTCGCCTACGGGCCGAGCGCCCCGCGCACGGCCTGACCATGACCCAGATCTCCGCGCTGTTCTCGATCTCGAAGGCCGAGGGCGGCCTGACCCCCCGGCAATTGGCCGAGATCGAGCGCGTTCAACCCCCGGCCGCCACCCGCACGGTCGCCGCCCTCGAGGACCGCGGGCTGATCCGCCGGGCCCCGCACCCCACCGACGGACGCCAGATCGTCCTGTCGACGACCCCGGCCGGCGACGCGCTGATCGTCGCCGACCGGCAGGCCCGCGAGGCCTGGCTGGCCGCGCGCCTGGCCGAGCTCGACGAGTCCGACCGGGAGGTCCTGCGCGCCGCGGTGACGATCCTCGACCGGCTGGCCCGCGCATGAGCCCGGCCCTCCGGACGATGGTCTCGTCGCTGCGCGTCCGTAACTACCGCCTGTTCGCCGGCGGCCAGATCATCTCGCTGACCGGCACCTGGATGCAGACGACGGCCCAGGACTGGCTCGTCCTCGACCTCTCCCACAACTCCGGCACCGCGCTCGGCGTGATCACCGCGCTCCAGTTCACCCCGGTGCTCCTGCTGACGCTCTGGGCCGGCGCGCTGGCCGACCGGCTCGACAAGCGCAAGGTGCTGCTCGCGACCCAGCTCGCGTCGATGCTGCTCGCGCTGGGCATGGGTGCGCTCGTCGTCACCGGTAGCGCCCAGCTCTGGAACGTCTACGTGTTCGCGCTGCTGCTCGGCACCGTCAACGCGTTCGACACCCCGGTCCGGCAGTCGTTCATCTCCGAAATGGTCGGACCGGACCGCCTGCCGAACGCGGTCTCGCTGAACTCGGCGACGTTCAACTCGGCCCGTCTGCTCGGCCCCGCGGTCGGTGGTCTGGTGATCGCCGCGGTCGGCGTCGGACCGGCGTTCCTGATCAACGGCGCCACCTACGTGGCGGTGCTGGTCGGCCTGCTCGCGATGCGCTCGTCCGAACTGATCACCGCGACCCAGGTGGCGCGGGCCCGCGGCGGGGTCATGGAAGGCCTCCGTTTCGTCCGCGGCCGCCGGGACCTGCTGCTGGTCATCGCGATGATGTCGGTCCTCGGCACGCTCGGCATGAACTTCAACCTGACGCTCCCGCTGCTGGCCAAGGTCGAGTTCGACGTCGGTCCGGCGTCGTTCGGTCTGCTCTCGACCGCGTTCGCGGCCGGCGCGCTGCTCGGTGCCCTCGCCGGGGCCCGGCGGACGACGCGTCCGTCGGCCCGCGTGGTCCTCAGCTGCGCGGCCGCGTTCGGGGTCCTCGAGTGCGCGGTCGCGTTCACGCCGACGTTCGGCCTGGCCTGTGTCGTGCTGCTGTTCGTCGGGCTGGCGTTCATCGCCCACAACAACGCGGCGAACGCCCGGGTGCAGCTCGGCACGCCCGCGCACCTGCGGGGCCGGGTGATGGCGCTGTACATGCTGGTGTTCCTGGGTGGCACGCCGATCGGCTCGCTGATCGTCGGCCCGATCTCGCAGCACTACGGCGCCCGCGTCGGCCTGCTGATCGGTGGGGTGGCGACGCTGCTCGCGGCCGGTTTCCTGGCCTTCGCCCGGACCCGGGCCCGCCGTCGTGGGACCGCGCCGGTCGCCGAACCGGCCAGACCCCGCCCGGCGGAGCTCCCCGCGACCGGGTAACCGGGTGGATCCCCACTGCTACCGTTCGGCGCCAGTCAGGGTCGACCGAAACCGGAGGGATCCACCCATGCCTTTACTGGTCCGGCGCTTCGCGGGTGTGGCGGCGGTCTTGGTGACGCTGGCCACCGTGTCCGCCTGCGGTGGCCTGGGCAGCGACGACGACGACCAGGCGGTCTGCGACTCGGTCAAGGAAGAGCTGCGGTCGGTCACGACCGAGGCCGCGGCCCAGGTCGAGACTCCGGCCGTGGCCTCGGAGACGTACCAGGACGGCGCGGCCCGGGTCCGGGCGTTCGCGAAGAAGGCCCACGGTGACGTCGCCGACGCCTCCTACGACATCGCCGACGCGCTGAACCATCTCGGCGGCCTGCTCGCCGTGGACGGCCCTCCGAACAACCCCGCCACGCTGGACCTCACCGCGCTCAACACGGCCGGCGCGAAGCTCCAGTCCGCCTGCGCGTAGACGCCGCCGTCCGACCGGCGTTTCTCACGCGTTACGCTGCTGATATGGCTCGCCGTCCGTCTCGTCCGACGCCGCAGCCGTTGGACGTCGATGCGGTCAGCGTCGTCACGATCGGCACCGTGCTCTGGGGCGTCGGCTCGCTGGTGCTGGCCACGGTCGCCCGCGGCTGGCTCGAGCGCCATGACGACACCTGGTGGATCTGGACCTGCGTGGCCGGGTTCCTGCTCGGGCTGGTCGGCACGTGGTTCGTCCGTCATCGCCGGTCCCGGCTCGCCCGCGCCGCCGAGGCCCACCCCGAGACCCCGGCCGGCCCCGCGGCGCCCGCGGCTGCCGCGTCCCCATCGAAAGAAGAACCGGCCGGGACCTGAGCCTGTCAGCCGGATGTGCGGAGCCTGACAGCACCGTCGCCGACAGTGGGGTCATGTCCATCGCGATCGAGGCCGAAGGCCTCGTCAAACGGTTCGGGACGACGACCGCGCTCGACGGCGTCGACCTGTCCGTCCCGGCCGGGACGATCCTCGGCGTGCTCGGCCCCAACGGGGCCGGGAAGACCACCGCGGTCCGGGTCCTGGCGACCCTCCTCACGCCCGATGCGGGCTACGCCCGCGTCTGCGGCTTCGACGTCGTCCGCTCACCCGCGGCGGTCCGGTCGCGGATCGCGCTCACCGGTCAGTACGCCTCGGTGGACGAGGACCTGAGCGGCACCGAGAACCTGGTCATGCTGGCCCGGCTGCTCGGCTTCCCGCGCCGGGACGCCAAGGCGGCCGCGCGCGATCTGCTCAGCCGGTTCGCGCTGACCGACGTGGCCGGCCGCTCGGTGAAGACGTACTCGGGCGGAATGCGTCGACGGCTCGACCTGGCCGCCAGCCTGGTCGGCGACCCGGACGTCCTCTACCTCGACGAGCCGACCACCGGCCTCGACCCGCGCAGCCGGGGCGAGGTCTGGGACACGATCCGCGGGCTCGTCGCCGACGGGGTGACCGTGCTGCTCACCACCCAGTACCTCGACGAGGCCGACCAGCTGGCCGACTCGATCGCGGTGATCGACCGCGGGCAGCTCATCGCGACCGGCACGCCCGACGAACTCAAGGCACAGGTCGGCGACCAGACGATCGAGGTGCGGCCGGTCGACCCGGGCCGGCTGGAGGAGGTCGCGGCGATCGTCGCCTCGGTCACCCGGGTCGAGCCGGCCCGGGACCTCGCCCGGTCGCTGGTCACCGCCCCGGTGGTCGAGCCGGCCATGCTCGCCGACGTCGTCCGGCGCCTGGACGACGCCGGGATCGTGCCCGGTGAGCTCGGCCTGCGCCGGGCCAGCCTGGACGAGGTGTTCCTGACGCTCACCGGTCACCCGGCCGAGGAGGCAGCATGACGGCGACGCTGGCCGCGCCCGCGGTCTACCGATCCGAGCCGCCGCGTCCGCCCCGGATCGGCCCGCTCCGGACGATCGGTCAAGGGCTCACGCTCACCTGGCGCAACCTGCTCAAGATCAAGCACTCGCCCGAGCAGCTGCTCGACCTGACGCTGCAGCCGATCATCTTCGTCGTGCTGTTCGTCTACCTGTTCGGCGGGGCGATCGCCGGCGACCAGCACACCTACCTGCAGTTCGTGCTGCCGGGGATCCTGGTCCAGACGATCGCGTTCGCCAGCCTCGGCATCGGCACCGGGCTCTCCACCGACCGGCAGTCGGGCGTGTTCGACCGGTTCCGGACGATGCCGATCGCCCGCTCGGCGCCGCTGATCGGCGCGGTGCTCGGGGACGTCGTCCGGTACGTCGTGTCGGTCGCGATCGTGCTCGGCTTCGGGGCGCTGATCGGGTTCCGCATCCAGACCGACCTGCTCTCGACGCTGGCCGCCTGCGGGCTCGTGCTGGTGTTCGCGTTCGGGCTGTCGTGGCCGATGGCGCTGATCGGGCTGCTGCTGAAGAACCCGCGGACCGTGCAGGGCATCGGCGCGTCGCTGATGTTCCCGCTGACGTTCGGCAGCAACCTGCTCGTGGAGACCAGCACGATGCCGGGCTGGCTGCAGGCCTGGGTGAAGATCAACCCCGTGTCGTTCGTGGTCGAGGCCACCCGCGGGCTGCTGCTGGGTCAGGGGCCGGTGGCCGCGCCGGCGGCCAGGACGCTGCTCGCGGTCGCGGTGCTGTGCGCGGTGTTCATCCCGCTGTCGCTGGCGGTGTATCGCCGGCGGACGTGAGGAGCCGGTGGGCCACCTTGGGGATGTCGTCCCGGGCCAGCTGTTCGCCCTCCCGGTAGCGCGCCTCGAACTGCTCGGCGCCCAGCGCGTCGCCGGCCCCCGTCCGGGTACGGGCGACGTCCGGGCTGCCGAGGTCGGGTAGCCCGCGGATCGTCGCGGCCGCGCCGAGCAGCACGGCGGCGCTGCCCGGGTCGCCGAGCGCCAGCACCACCGCGGCGGCCGAGTCCACCGCGCCACCGAGGATCGGCGAGTCCCGGGACTCCTCGGCGACGTCCAGCGCCTCGTGGGCGTTCTCGCGGGCCTCGTCCAGCCGGCCGACGTCGAGAAGGACGTAGCAGTAGTCGGCGAGCAGCAGCGACTTGATCTGCGGCGGCCCGTAGGGGTTGGCCCGGTAACGGGCCAGCTCGGCGGTCAGGATCTCGGCGGCCGCCTCGACGTCGCCGAACAGCCGGCGGATGCTGCCCTCGATCGCGCTGAGGAACCCGCGGACGTGCACGTCGTCGCCCAGGTGCGCGAACATCGCCCGGGTCTCGTCGACGTACTGCTGGGCCCGCTCCTCGTCGCCGACGCGGGCCCACTCCAGCGCCAGCCAGAGCAGCACCCGGGGCTGGTCGTCGAGCCCCTGCAGCTCCGTGAGCAGCACGTTGGCTTCCTCGAGCGCGTCGATCGCCCCCGCGTGGTCGCCGCGCAGCGCCTTGATGCTGGCCAGCGCGCCCAGCGCGGCTCCCCGGCCCCAGCGGTCGCCGATCACCGTGAACTCGGCCCGGGCCTGTTCGAGCAACGGCTCGACAAGGTCGATGTTGCCGTCGTTCTCACGCAGCTGGGCCTCGAGGAACAGCGCCAGCGCCCGGATCCACGGGTCGTCGCTGGCCCGGGCCCGCACCAGGGCCGCGGGCACCCGCTCGTTCTCCTCGGCCAGGAACGCGAGGATCGTGTCGGCGAGCACCAGGACCGGGTGCGAGTTCGGGTCGGTGGCGAACGGGGCGATCTCGGCCGCGGTGCGCTTGGCCCGCTCCCGCGCGACCTCGTAGTCCTGGCCCATCCCCATCTCCGACAGCCCGGCGAACGCGGCGATGATCGCCCGGTCGACCGGGTCGACGTCGTCGGCCAGCGGCAGCACCGCCTTGGTCCAGCGGGCGACCTCCTGGTGGGCCCCGCGGAGCGCGAGGTACCAGGTCAGCGAGGCGGCGATGTGGACCGCGGCCGCGCCCCGGCGCTGGTCGATGGCCCAGCGCATCGCGGCCGAGATGTTCTCGTACTCGATGGTCAGCCGGGCCGTCCACTCGGCCTGCTCGGCCGTGCGGAGCTTGGGCTCGGACTTCTGGACGAAGTCCTCGTAGTAGTCGAGCAGCGCGTCCCGGACGGCGACGGCCTCGCCCGCGTCCTCGAGCCTCTCGGCGCCGTAGGCGCGGACGGTCTCGAGCATGCGGTAGCGCGGTGGCCCGGTGTCGAAGGCGTCGACCGGGTCGACGGTCTCGACCAGCGACTTGTCGACCAGCGAGGCGAGCGTGTCGAGCACCTCGCCGGCCGGGAGCACCGCGTCGTCGGCGCACACCTGCTCGGCCGCTTCCAGCGTCGCGCCGGCCGGGAAGATCGAGAGCCGCCGCCAGAGCGCCTGCTCCCGGACGTTGAGCAGGTCCCAGCTCCAGGCGACGACCGCGCGGAGCGTCTGGTGGCGGGGGAGCGCGGTGCGGCTGCCGCCGGTGAGCAGCCGGAACCGGTCGCCGAGCCGGTCGGCCAGCTGCTCCGGCGTCACCGAGCGGAGCCGGGCGGCGGCCAGCTCGAGCGCGAGCGGCATCCCGTCCAGGCGGCGGCAGATCTCGACGACCGCGTCGACGTTCTTCGGGTCGAGCGCGAACCCGGAACGCACCGCCGCGGCCCGGTCGACCAGGAGCTGCACGGCCGGGTAGCGCGCGGCCTGGGCCGGCGTCACCTTGCCGTCGGGCGGGAGCGCGAGGCTCGGCACCGGGTGCAGGTGCTCACCCGGGACGCCGAGCGGCTCCCGGCTGGTGGCCAGGATCCGCAGCTCCGGGCAGTCGAGCAGCAGCGAGTGGGCCAGCTCGGCCACGGCCGAGATCAGGTGCTCGCAGTTGTCGAGGACGAGCAGCGTCGGGCCCGCGCTCAGCGCCTTCGTCACCAGGACCAGCACGTCCTGGGGCGGCGGCGAGTCGACCCGGTCGAGCATGCTGCCCTGCCGCCGGCCGAGCGTGTTGAGGATCGTCTGCGGTACCTCGCCGCCGTCGCCGACCGGCGCGAGACCCACCATCCAGACGCCGCCGGGGCTGCGGTCGGCGAGCCGGGCCCCCGACTCCTCGGCCAGCCGCGTCTTCCCGGCCCCGCCCGGGCCGATCAGCGTCACCAGCCGTTCGGCCGCGAGTAGCTCGGCGACTTCGGCCAGCTCGTCGCGTCGGCCGACGAAGCTCGTCAGCTGCGGCCGCAGGTTGTTCCGGGAAGCGGGGGCCGGGGCGGGAGCGGGGGCCGGGGGCTTCGGCGGGGCCTTGCGGGGGGTGTGGCCGTTGGGGGAGGTCGGGCCGCCGAGCACCGTGGCGTGGGCGGCGGAGAGCACCGGGCCGGGGTCCATGCCGAGCTCGTCGGCCAGCCGTCGCCGGATCCGGTCGTAGGTGGCCAGCGCCTCGGCCTGCTGGGACGACCCGTTGAGGGCCAGCATGAGCTGCGCGTGCGGCCGCTCCCGCAGCGGGTGCTCGGCGGTCAGCGCCTCCAACTCGGCGACGACGTCGGGGTGCCGATCGAGCGCGAGGTCGGCGTCGATCCGGTCTTCCAGCGCGGCCAGGCGGGCGTTGTCCAGGCGGGCGGCCGCGGCCGCGCGGAACGGCGCGTCGCCGACGTCGGCCAGTGCCGGGCCGCGCCAGAGCGCCAGCGCCTCCTGCAGCGTGGTGGCCGCGCCGAGCGGGTCGCCGCTGGTCAGCGCCCGGCGTCCGGCACCGGCCAGACGCTCGAAGCGGTGGGCGTCGACGGCATCGGGCGGGAGGGCCACCCGGTAACCGGCCGGGACCGACTCGATCAGGCCCTCGGGGAGCGTCCGGCGCAGGCGGCTGACCAGGGACTGCAGCGCGTTGACGGCCCCGGACGGCGGATCGTCGCCCCAGACCGCGTCGACGAGCGCGCCGACCGTGACCAGGCGTCCGGCGTCGAGGGCGAGACGGGCCAGGACGGCACGCAGCCGCTGGCCACCGACCGGGACGCGGACGTCGCCCTTCGTGACCTCGACTGCACCGAGCAGCCCGATTTGCACTGTGAAAGCACCTCCGCCGTCCCGACCGCTCCTCATTCTCCGCCTGCCGTCACGCCGGGCGCGACTGAGATGCGGTCAGGGTCGGCGCGGGTCCGTCCGCCGCCGGGGGCGGACGATGCCGACCGAGCCCGCCGGGCTCACCGGCCCGACGCTACCGGGGTCGTAGACGTCGTCGGCGTGAGGCGTGGGTTCCTCGTCGGTGGTGGCGCGGTGCGCCGCGCGGCGGCGACGGAGGCGGACGGCCCAGGCGACGACCAGGATCAGCGCGACGACGACGATCCCGGTGTTGCCCATGACCTCCTCCACCCGGTGGTACTGGTCGGCCGCGAAATAGCCCAGTACCGGGCACCCGACGCCCCATAACAGGCAGCCGGCGAAACTCGCGGCGAGAAACGTCGGATAGGGCATCAGCGAGACCCCGGCCGCCCCCGGGGTCACCGTCCGCAGGAAGGGTAGGAAGCGGCTGACGACCACGACGAGCCACCCCCGGCGCCGGAGCGTAGCGCCGGCGCGGTCGATCTGAACCCGGCGGCGGCGCAGGAGCCGGCCCTCGAGCAGCGCCGGACCGAACCGCCGGCCGAGCAGGTAACCGGTGGAGTCACCGGCCCAGGCGGCCAGGACCAGCAGCGGGACGACCAGTTGCAGGGAGAGCTGGTGCTGCCCGGCGAGGACACCGGCGACGATCGCCGCGGTCTCGCCGGGCAGGAACATGCCCAGCAGGATCGCGGTCTCGGAGAACACGACCGCGACGATCAACGCGTAGAGGACGGGGCTACGGAGGTCGGTCACCAGGGCGACGACCGTGTCCATTCATCCTCCTTCGCGCCGCCGGACGCCGCTAACAGCGTCCGGCGACGAGTTCCCTAGATCAAGGTGTTTATCCGGGGATTCACCCCACGGGGACCGGTTCGCGCTGCTCCTCGGGACGCTCCGGCTGGACCGGCTCGTCGGCCGGCTCCACCGTGAGGTGCGGCAGCCAGCGGTCCAGCCACTTCGGAATCCACCAGTTGCCGGCTCCGAACCAGTGCATCAGCGCAGGCACGAGCAGCGTCCGCAGGATGAACGCGTCGATGAAGACGGCGCTCGACAATCCGATGCCGAACTCGGCGATCACCCGCTGGCCCTCGAAGATGAACGCGCCGAAGACGAAGATCATGATCGTCGCCGCGGCGGTGATCACCCGCCCGGTGCTGGCCTGGCCGACCGTCACCGCCCGGCGGTTGTCGCCGGTGTGCACCCACTCCTCGTGCATCCGGCTGACCAGGAACACCTGGTAGTCCATCGACAGGCCGAACAGGATCGCCAGCATCATCACCGGCAGGAACGCCTCGACCGGCCCGGCCGCGCCGATGTTCAGCGCGTCCGCGCCCCAGCCCCACTGGAACACCGCCACGATGACGCCGAACGACGCGGCCGCGGCCAGCACGTTCATGATCGCCGCGGTCAGGGGCACGAGCAGGCTGCGGAACGCGACCATCAGGAGCAGGAAGCCGAGCGCGATGATCACGCCGAGGAACAGCGGCAGCTTGCCGGTGAGCACGTCGGCGAAGTCGTCGAAGATCGCGGTCGAGCCTCCGACGTAGACCTGGATCGTGTTGCCCTGCTCGACGTCCGGCACCACGTCCTCGCGGAGGTGCTTGATGAGGTTGCTGGTCTCCTCGGACTGGGGTGACGTGGTCGGGATCACCTGGACGATGCCGAGGTCGGCGCCGGGGGGCGTCGGGAGCGCGACGACGGCGGCGACGCCCTTTTCGTCCTGGACGCGCTGGACGAGCTCGTTGAGTGCGGCCGTGTCGCCGGGCGACTTCAGTTCGGCGACCAGCTGCAGCGGGCCGTTGGAGCCCGGCCCGAAGCCGTCGGCGAGCAGGTCGTAGGCCTTCCGGGTGGTCGAGTCGGCCGGGTCGTTGCCCTGGTCGGACGAGCCGAGCCGCAGCGAGAGCGTCGGGATCGAGAGCACCGCGATCAGCAGGATCGCGATCCCGGCCAGCATCCGCGGACGCCGCTGCACGATCCCGGCCCAGCGGGCCCAGAAGCCGCGGGTGTGGGCCTCGTACGGGCCCTCGGCGGCCAGGCGCTTGCGCTCGCGGCGGGAGAGCACCCGCGTCCCGAAGAACCCGAGCAGCGCGGGGAGCAAGGTGATGGCGCTGGCCACCGAGAACAGCACCACGACGGACGCGGCGACGCCGATGCCGGTGAGGAACGTCAGGCCGAGCACGAGCATGCCGAGCAGCGCGATGCAGACCGTGATGCCGGCGAACACCACCGCGCGACCGGACGTGTTCAGCGCCCGGACCGCGGACTCCTCGACCGACAGCCCGGCCATCAGCCCGTTGCGGTGCCGGGTGACGACGAACAACGCGTAGTCGATCCCGACGCCGAGCCCGATCAGCGCGGCCACCGTCGGCGCGATCGTGCCGATCGTCATGACGTGGCTGAGCAGGATGATCGACGAGGTGCCGACGGCCAGCGCGAGCACCGCGGTGATCAGCGGGATCACCATCGCGAGCAGCGAACCGAACGCGATCAGCAGGATCACCGCCGCGGCCGCGATGCCGTACGCCTCGGAACTGCCCGGCGGAGCCTGGTTGACCTGCTGGATCGCGTTTCCGCCGAGCTCGACGTCGAGACCGTCGGTGCGGGCCTTCTCGGCGGTTTGTATGACCTTGTCGACGTCATCGAGATTCAGGTCGTCGAGCTGGCCCGTGAACGTGACGGTCGCGTAGGCGATCGTGCCGTCCTTGCTGATCTGGGCCGCGCCCTCGGGCGTGTACGGGCTGGTCACCGACGCCACCGAGGGGGCGTTCGAGACCGCCTTCAGCATCCCGTTGATGCGGTCGGTGACGTCGGCGTCCTTGACCGAGCCGCTCTTCGCGTGCCAGACGATCGTGTCCGACTCTCCGGCCGCGTCGGGGAAGGCCTTCTGGAGCAGATCCAGGGCCTTCGTCGATTCAGTACCTGGTAACGCGAAGCTATCGTTGTAAGCGTTTCCGGCGGCCGTTCCCGCGGCGCCGAGCCCGAGCAGGCCCACGACCCAGAGGACCACCACCACGATCCGATGCTGGTAGCACCACCTCGCTAACCCAGCCATCTGCCTCACCCCGCTGCTAATTAATCGGTCGGTCGATTAAATACTAGGGGCAGCCTAAGAAGGCGTGTCAACCGGTGGGTCGTAGGCGTCACACGGATTTCACAGACCTGTCCGCGAGGCGCTGAAGTTCGTACTCTTGGAGCCCGGGGCACGTAGCAGGCATGGCTCCGGGGCTGGCCGGGCCTTCGGGCTGGCCGGGCCTTGGGGCAGGCCGAGCCTCAGGGCAGACAGGGCCTCAGGGCAGGCAGGGGAGAGGAGCGCGACGTGGCGCGTACGGCTGGTAGCACGGCCGAGGGCACCCGGCAGCGGATCCTCGATGCCGCGACCGAGCTGTTCGAGCAGCGCGGCTTCGCCGGCACGTCCATTCGCGACCTGGCCGTGCGGGTGGGCATGACGAAGGCCGCGCTGTACTACCACTTCCCGTCGAAGGAAGAGGTGCTCGAGGCGCTGATCAGGCCGTTCCTCGACGACATGGACCGGATCATCGCGGCGACCGCGGCCGGGCAGTGGTCGCGGGCCGAGCTGGTCAAGCGGCTGATCACGCAGATGAACGACCGCGGCGAGTTCCTCACCGCGGTGCTGAGCGACCCGTCGGTGAAGCACGCGATGTTCGAGCGGCTCGGCATGGCGAACCGGGTCGCGTCGCTGCTGCGGGTGCTGGCCGGGTCCGACGATCCGGTGGCGTTGCTGCGTAGTCGGTGTGCGATGGGGGCGTTGATGTCCGGCCTGATCGGCCACGACGAGCACGACCCGCCGGCCGGCCTCCGCCGCTTGTCGTCCACCGAACAGAACGTGATCTGCCACGCGGTTCTAGCTGTGCTGAACTCGGACGTGGACGAGCCCGCCGCCGTCTGAGCCCCGCCGGCCGCGGGGACGCTGCCGTCGGCGAACCCGGGTGGGGGTCGCCGCGTCCGCGGCGGAAGGTCACGTCGTGGCGGGATCTGTATGGGCGGCGGGAGAGCGCCTCCGGGCCGATCCGCGATCGGCAGCGCGCCGGCACGTGGGCGCGGGTGGGGCAGCACCCCGAAGTGCGTGCAGCATCAGGCCGGTGAGGTCGACCAGCAGTGCCGTTCGCGGCCCCGGACCCGCGTGCGACGTGTCGTCGCCGAGGGCCTCACCGCCCCGGACCGGGCAGGGAAGCGGCTCTGAGGAATTCGCCGTCAATCGGTGTCGGGACTCGGGGCGGGGGCTTTCTCGGCTCGGGGGAGATTCGCGGCCACCTCGTCGAAAGCTTCCGTCACCAGCGTGAACGCTTCCTTCAAAAGATCCTCGCCGATCACCAGGGGCGGCAGGAAGCGCAGCACGTTGCCGTAGGTGCCGCAGCTGAGCGTGACCAGTCCTCGCTGGTGGCACGCCTGGTTGACCGCCCCGGTGAGCTGGGGCGCGGGCGTCATCATGCCGGGTTCCACGATCTCGACGGCCAGCATCGCGCCCCGTCCGCGCACGTTCCCCACCCAGTCGTACCGCTCGGCGAGTCCGTCCAGCACCGGCCGCACGATCTCCTCGATCCGGCGGGCCTTGCCGGCCAGATCGTCGGACTCGATCGTGTCGATCGCGGCCAGCGCGGCCGCGCACGCGACCGGGTTCCCGCCGTACGTGCCGCCCAGGCCGCCGACGTGGGCGGCGTCCATGATCTCGGCCCGGCCGGTGACGCCGGCCAGCGGCATCCCGCCGGCGATGCCCTTCGCGGTCGTGACCAGGTCGGGCACGATCCCCTCGGCCTCGCAGGCGAACAGCGTGCCGGTGCGCCCGAACCCGGTCTGGATCTCGTCGGCGACGAACACGATGCCGTTCGCCCGGCAGTACTCGGCCAGCGCGCCCAGGAACCCCGGCGCCGGCTCGACGAACCCGCCCTCGCCCTGGATCGGCTCGATGATCAGCGCGGCGACGTTCTCGGCCCCGACCTGCTTGTCGAGGATGCTCAGCGCCCGCTCGGCCGCGGCCGGCCCGGACGCGTCGAGTCCGGCCGCCTCGTCGCGGTACGGGTAGGACGTCGGCAGCCGGTACACCTCGGGCGCGAACGGCCCGAACGAGTTCTTGTACGGCATGTTCTTCGCGGTCAGCGCCATCGTCAGGTTCGTCCGGCCGTGGTAGCCGTGGTCGAACACGACGACGGCCGAGCGCCGGGTGTACGCGCGGGCGATCTTCACCGCGTTCTCCACCGCCTCAGCACCGGAGTTGAACAGCGCCGACCGCTTCTCGAAGTCACCGGGCGTCAGGCGGTTGAGCGCCTCGCAGACCGCGACGTACCCCTCGTACGGCGTGACCATGAAGCACGTGTGGGTGAACGCCTCGGCCTGGGCGGCCACCGCGGCCGCGACCGCCGGGTTCGCGTTGCCCACGTTGGTGACCGCGATACCGGCCCCCAGGTCGATCAACTGGTTTCCGTCGACGTCGACCAGAATGCCGCCGCCGGCGGCCGTGACGAACACCGGCAGCATGACGCTGACGCCGCGGGCCACCGCGGACGTCCGGCGTTCGAGGAGCTCCTGCGAGCGCGGGCCGGGGATCTCGGTGAGCAGCTTGCGCTCCTGCGGAACCATCGCTCCTCCAAGGGGGTGCGGCTGTGAACAGCAGTATCGCACCCCCTCGGAGGGGGTCTCAGCGCTTGCGCAGGCCGGGGACGACGATCTCGATCAGCTCGATGTCGTCGGCCTTACCGGCGATGCGGCCGTCGTTGCCCGGGAAATTGTTGTCGTTGGTGACAAATACCCGGTCGCCGCCCAGCGGCAGGATCGTCTCGACCGACTGCAGCGGGAACGAGTAGGTCGGCCCGACCCCGAACTCGCCGGTCCGGGCCGGCGTCGTGATCCCGCGGGGGTCGGCGATCTTCAACAGGTCGGCGACGGTCTTCGAGGCGACCGGCCCGGGCTTACCCAGCTCGGCCACCTTGATCTGCTTGACCTTGGCCTCGGCGCCCTCGAAGTTGTCCCGCTCGAGCCAGGCGATCCGCCTGCCGTCGAGCACCTGGGCGTCCGCGACGCTGAACGCCGGGTCGTCGACGGAGATCGTCCAGGTCTTGCCGGTGTAGGAGTTCTTGCGGATGTCGAACTCGTAGACAGTCCGACGAGTCTTGTCGGTTTCCGCGACCTTCGCACCCTCGAGGATCGGGTAGAGCGTGCGCCCGTCCGTCGAGATCGCCATCGCCTCGAAGCCGGACGACGCGTTCACCGACGGCGTCTCGCCGGTCTTCAGGTAGGGCGACTGGGGCGACTTCGTGCCGTCGGCCAGCGGCACCGGCGCCTGCAGCACCTTGCCGGTCTTGTCGACCTCGACCAGGAACGGACCGAACTCGTCGCCGATCCACAGGTTGCCCGCCGCGTCCCGCTGCAGCGACTCGATGTCGAAGTCGGCGCCGGTCAGCAGGCGGTCCTTCGTCGACTCGTTGACGATCGGGAACGGGATCTTGTGGTCGGGGTCGCGGAAGCTGACGAACCCGTCGATCGACACCGGGGCCAGCGCGGACGACGTCGACGGCCCGGTCCGGTAGCGCGGGGTGACGTAGTACGCGCGAAGCAGGAAGTCGGCGGAGTTCGTCTTGGCCCCGAAGCCGTTGTCGGGCATGGCCAGCAACTGACCCCGGTGACGACCGGTGATGGCGGCCGAGAAGCCGGGGATCGGCTGGCCGTCGAACGGCGGGGTCACGCCGTTCACGGTGGCGGGATCGAGCGCGGTGCCCGAGACCGGGCCGGGCTGGTAGTCGGTGGCCGGGATGCCGGCCCGCCCGATCAACGTGGTTCGCGCGGAGTGGGCGTCCGATGGGGTCGCAGTCAGCACGACCGCGGCGAGCGCCGCGACGGCCGGGACGACGGCGAGACGGGTGCGCACCAGTTGCCTCCAAGTGGTTCGGGTTCTGGCCCGATCCAAAAGGATCCGTCCTAATTTCGCATTAACCGCAGAGGTACCGGTGGCGTAACCCTGGCACTATCGAGGGGCCTCGCGCGGCCCACGGCTGCGGCCGCGCGAGGCCACTCACCGCAGCAGGATCGCTCCGCCGAGCGCCGCGGTGATCAACGACCCCGCCATCACCGCCACCGGAAGCGCCGGGTTCGGCGCCCCCGGCCTCGGCTTCCGCAGCGCCCGCCGACGTCGGTCGCCGAAGAAGCACGCGACCACCACGTGGATCCCGACCACGACGATCGTCAGCACGGCGGCCGGCGGCGGCCAGTGGAGCAACACCGCCCGGAAGACCAGCAGGCTCACCCCGACCAGCCCGGTCAGCGTCCGGACCCAGGCCAGCGCGGTGCGCTCGGCCGCCAACCCAGGACCCCGTCGCCTCACCGGTCTCCGCCGAGCAGAACCACCATCAGCAGGACGACCGCGCCGAGCGCGAGCACCACGGCCAGCGCCTGCGGGAACCGCGATCCCGGCAGGTCGCGACCGGAGTGCATCTCCTTCTCGACCCGCACCCACCGGTAGGCCGAGTGCACCGCGGTCGCCGCCCCGAGCACCAACAGCACCGCGGCGATCGACGTCCGCAGTACCGGCCGCCCGAGGTCGGGGAGCAGCTGATCCACGGCCAGGCCACCACCGACCAGGGCCAGCGCGGTCCGGATCCAGGCCAGGAACGTCCGCTCGTTGGCGAGCGAGAACCGGTAGTCGAGTTCATCCCCCGGCCCGGTAGGCCTTGTCTCGTTCGGCTGGCGCAGATGCAGGTCATCCGCCATAGCCGTACCTCCGAGCGCAGCGTGCCCCTCCATCCTCGCACTCCGACGAACGCCCGGTGTTTAACAGTCGGGGAAGTACGGGAACATGGGTCCGGGGAGGACCACCCGTTTTGCTGGTACTTCGGTACCAGCGATCTCGCCCGCAAGGGCACGCGGTGGTCTTCCCTTTTTCGTGCCCGCAATTGACAGCTCGAGTCGACACCTGTCAGAGTTCTCTGACATATGGAAGAGACTGCCGACCCTACCGGCGACGAGCTGTTGCTGATGCTGAGCGCACTGGCGAACCCGCATCGGCTCCGCATCGTGGCGACTCTCGCCGCCGGACGGAACTACGTCAGCCGGCTCGCCCGCGAGATGGGCATGAGCAGGCCCCTGCTGCACATGCACCTGCAGCGGCTCGAGGCCGCGGGGTTGGTGTCCGGTCATCACGAGATCTCGGAGGACGGGAAAGCGATGAGGTACATCGAGGTGACGCCGTTCGCGCTGCGGCTGACCCCCCAGCAGATCGCGGTCGCCGCCCGATCGCTGTCCGGCCCCACCGACGAGGGAGCGCGCTGATGGATTGGCAAACCGCCGCGGTCTCCTGTGCGGCGATCTTCTTCGCCGCGGTGCTGACCTGGCAGATCTTCGCGACCGGCCGGGTCGCCGTGGTCCACGGCATCCGCAAGGAGATCGCGGTCGAGGTCCAGAAGGACAATGCCGCCTCGCTGGCCGATTTCCGAACCGCCATCGATGAGCTCGCGGCTGCCCAACGCGAGCTCACCGAAGTGACGACTGACGTCCGCGCCCGCCTCACGGCGATCGAGAAGCTCCTGCGCGAGGTCGGCTGACCCACCGGAAAGACAAGTGGGCCGCCGGGCTGCCACCCGACGACCCACCGCACAGCGGAACTCCCATTCCACTGAAGGAGAGCCATGAACTCCCCGCTGAAGTATGCCCGTCCGGCGGTCGGCCGAACTGACCTGCCGAAGAAGCGATCCCGCGCCCGCTGGGGCGCCTGGGGAATCGTCCTGTTCTGGGTCGTCGTCATGATCGGCGTCGGCCCGTTCGCGGGCCGGGTGTCCGACGTCGAAGACAACGGACCGACCGCGTTCCTGCCCCGGGAGGCCCAGTCGACCCGGGTAGCCGAGTCGCTCCAGCGCTTCGGCCAGAGCGACCTGCTCCCGGCCGTGATCGTCTTCGCCCGCGACGGTGGTCTGACGGCCGCCGACAAGGCGGCGATCACCGCCGAGGGTCCGAGGATCGAACGCCTCGGCACCGGCGGCATCGACGGCCCGATCCCGTCGGCCGACGGCGCCGCGCTGATGTACGTCGTCCCGATCAGCACCAACGACGACCCGCTGGGCGCGGTCGAGCGGATGCGCGACCAGGTCGGGAAGGCCTCTCCACCGGGCGTCGACGCGCACGTCGCCGGGGCCGCGGGCAACCTCTACGACCAGGTCTCGGTCTTCCAGGACCTCGACTCGACGCTGCTGCTGGCCACCGTCGGCGTCGTCACGGTGCTGCTGCTGCTCACCTACCGCAGCCCGGTGCTCTGGTTGCTGCCGCTGATCGCGGTCGGGTTCGGCAGCCAGCTCGCGACCGCGGTCGTCTACGTGCTGGCCAAGTACGCCGACCTGCCGGTCAACGGTCAGAGCGGCGGCATCCTGACCGTGCTCGTGTTCGGCGCCGGCACCGACTACGCGCTGCTGCTGATCTCCCGCTACCGCGAGGAGCTGCGCCGGCACGCCGACCGCTACCAGGCGATGGCGCTCGCGCTCCGCCGCACGGCTCCGGCCGTGCTCGCGTCGGCGGGCACGGTCGTCGTCGGACTGCTCTGTCTGCTCGCGGCCGACCAGAACTCGACCCGCAGCCTCGGTGCCGTCGGTGCGGTCGGGGTGGCCGGCGCCGCACTGGTGATCTTGACCCTGCTGCCGGCGCTGCTCGTCGGGTTCGGCCGCTGGGTGTTCTGGCCGCTGGTGCCGCGGGTCGGCAGCGAGCCGAAGAACTCCGGCTGGGGCACGGTCGCGGCCGCGGTCGGCCGGCGTCCGCGGTTGCTCTGGACCTCGGCCGTCGTGTTCCTGCTCGCGATGATGGTCGGCCTGACCACGCTGACGCTCGGCGCGAGCGATGCCCAGCAGTACCGGACCCCGCCGGATTCGGTCCGCGGTCAGGAACTGGTCGCGAAGCACTTCCCGGCCGGCTCGACCGAGCCGACCCAGGTCGTCGCCGCGTCCGGCGCCTCCGATCGAGTGGTGGCGGCCGCACGGTCCACGCCCGGCGTCTCGTCGGTGCAGGCCCCGGTCCGTTCGCGCGACGGCGGTCTGGTCCTGGTTCCGGTCACTTTGTCCGACGCTCCGGACAGCGCCGCCGCCGAACGGACCGTGCAACGCCTCCGCTCCGCTCTGGCCGACGTCCCTCAGGCGGACGCCTCGGTCGGCGGACGTACCGCGTCGACGTTGGACACTCGCGAGACCGCCGTCCGGGACCGGTGGGTCGTGATCCCGCTCGCGCTGGTGGCGATCGCGCTGATCCTGGTCGCGGTGCTCCGCTCGCTGGTCGCACCGCTGCTGCTGATCGGCACCGTCGTGCTCTCGTACCTGGCCGCGCTGGGCGGTACGTCGCTGATCCTCGAGGCGGTGTTCGGCGTGGACGCCGTCGACTACTCGCTACCGCTGCTCGGTTTCCTGTTCCTGGTGTCGCTCGGCGTCGACTACAACGTGTTCCTGATGACCCGGGTGCGTGAGGAAGTCGCGGCCCGCGGCCATCGCGAGGGCGTCCTGACCGGGCTGCGCACGACCGGCGGCGTGATCACCAGCGCCGGCGTCGTCCTGGCCGGGACGTTCGCGGTGTTCCTGGGGATGCCGCTGGTCGCGATGCTGGCGATGGGGCTGCTGGTCGCGGTCGGCGTCCTGGTCGACACGCTGGTCGTCCGGACGCTGCTGGTGCCCGCGCTGGCGCTGGACCTCGGGCCGGTGATCTGGTGGCCGAGCTGGCTCGGCCGTCGCTGGCGGGTGCGGCCCTGACCCGCGTTGCTGCCCGCGCTGCTGCCCCGGCACCCGTCCGGGGCAGCAACATGCCGGTAACGCAATCGTGGCAGGCTGGGGAACGTCGCTGGTCAGGTAGGGGGTTGGGATGCTGCTTCGGGTTCGGGTCTCGCTGCCGGACCGGCCCGGCGCGCTCGGTGCCGTCACCCGCACGCTGGGTGCGGGTGGGGCCGACATCCTGCAGGTGACCGTGCTCGAGAGCGTCGCCGGGCGCGCGCTCGACGAGTTCACGGTCGCGGTGGCCAACCCGGCGGTGCGCGAGCGGGTCACGGCCGGGCTGGAAGCCGCGCCGGGCGTCCGGCTCGAGGGCATCTGGGAGACCGTCGAGCCGCCCGGCGCGTTCCCCGACCTCGGCGTCCTGGCCCAGGTGGCGACGAACCCGTCCCGCGGGCTGGCCACGCTGGTCGACGCCGCACCCGCGCTGTTCAGCGCCGAGTGGGCCGCGCTCGTCGAGACCGACCCCGAGCCCCGGGTGATCACGACGAGTTGGCAGGCGCCGGACGACCTGATGCTGCCCGAGCTGGCTCCGCTGCGTCCGCGGATCCTCAGCATCCCCGGCGGCCCGCACCTGGCCGCGACGCCGTTCGACGGCACGTCGACCGTGCTGGTCGTCGCCCGGCGGCAGGCCCCGCCGTTCCACGACGTCGAGCTGACCCGGCTGACCGTGCTGGCCGACATCGTGGGGGCGATCGTGGGCAAGGGCGCCCACTCCCTCGGGTAATCGTCGGGTTCACGACTCGCCATTGGACCGCCTACGGAGAGTTGCCTGGTAGGCGCGGTGCGCGGTGTGTTCTTCGCCATGAAATCGGTGTCGCCGGCGTGACATCGTTCGTTACCGTCTGCGGTTGAAACTGGTGCAGGAGTTCACAGCCCTCGGGGGAGTCCCCGGGTTCGGGCTGGGTACTTGGCCAGGGCCAGAACCAGTGAAATCCCTGACGCACTCGGGCACCGTCCGCGAGCACGATGGGCACACGCCGGAAGACGTCCGGCCCGAGAACGTCGAGGAGGGGTTCGAATGAGCGTGCTGACACCGACGCTGGACGCGCCGGTACTGCGGCCGCGCCCGGCCCGGCGCCCGGTCGTGGCGACGAAGCCGTTCCCCCTCCCGGCGAAGGCGCCGAGCAAAGCGCCGGTCACTGTGGAGCGTCGGACCGCTCACCGTGTTCTCTCGCCTACGGTGAGTGAGCGCTCTTGGGTGATGCTGGCGCACCTGTCCGGCGTCGTCTCGAGTGCGGCCGGCCCGCTGGCGATCGCCCGGGTGGTCGGGCCGCGCTCGGCCTACGTGCGCCAGCAGGCTCTCGCGGCGGCGAACTTCCAGCTGGCGTTCCTGGCCGCGCTGGCGCCGATGCTGCTGCTCGGCGTCCTGACGTTCGGCCTGGCCGCACTGTTCGTCGTCCCGCTGGTGCTGGCCTGGGGCGTCACCACGTTGCTGGCCACGTTCGCCGCGGCCGGCGGCGAGCGCTACCGCTACCCGGTCGCCGTCCCGGTTCTTCGATAACGCACGACGCACAGCGGCCCCCCGGAGTCTCCGGGGGGCCCCTGTCGTGTCGTCAGCGCGAGTAGAACTCGACGACCAGCTGCTCGTTGCAGATCACCGGGACCTCGCTGCGCTCCGGGTCGCGCAGCACCCGGGCGGTCAGCGAGCTCATCGACACGTCGAGGTACGGCGCCGACGGCCCGGCCCCGGCGTTCGCGCCCGAGGCCGCGACCACGAACGGCGTCAGCTGGCGGCTGCGCTCGTGCACGGCCACGACGTCGCCCGGCTCCAGCCGGTACGACGGGCGGTCGACCCGCAGGCCGTTCACCGTGATGTGACGATGGGTGACGAATTGCCGGGCCTGGTAGATCGTCTTCGCGAAGCCCGCGCGCAGCACGGTCGCGTCGAGCCGGCGCTCGAGCAGCGACACGAACACCTCGCCGGTCTTGCCGGGCTTCTTCACGGCCTCGTCGAACACCCGGCGGAGCTGCTTCTCCCCGATGTCGTACTGGTAGCGCAGACGCTGCTTCTCCCGCAGCCGAAGCGAGTAGTCGCTCTGCTGGCGGCGACGCCGACCGTGGTCACCCGGCGGGTAGGGGCGCTTCTCGAAGTACGGGACGCTCTTCGGAGTCAGCGGAATCCCCAACGCTCGCGACAGGCGCACCTTCGGTCGGGACTTGTTCATTGAAAATCCTTCTGGGTTAGGCTTCACTAACTAAGGCCAGCCTAACCGAATTTGGAGGCGTGATGGAACCGACCCCGGCGGAGATCGCTCGTACGCTGGCGGCCGGCCACCTACCGGCCCGGGTCCGCACCGAGTGCGGCTCCGAGCGCACGCCCGTCACCGAGTTCGCGGTGACCCACGTGACCGACCGGATGGGCCGCGTCCTCCTGCTCCTGGCCGAAGACAGCCCGGTCGACCGCGCGCTCCGCCCGGTCGCCGCCGACGGCGACGCGGTCGCCCAGCTGCTGATCGCCGACCGGCAGCCGGTTCCCGGCGGCCCGTGGCACGGCCGGATCACGATGTCCGGCTGGGCGACGCGCCTGGCCGGCGTCTCGTCGCACCGCGCGGCGATGGACTTCGCCGAGGTGAGCCCGGTCGGCGAGCTGCTCGACGTCGGCCGGGGCAGCGTCCTCTACCGGCTCGACCTGGCCGAGATCGAGTGGGCCACGCCCGGCTACGACGCTCCGGACACCGATCCGGACGGCCTCCGCCGAGTCGACGTCGACGTCGACGCCTTCCTGGACGCCGAGCCCGACCTGTTCGGGGCCGAGGAGCAGAAGCTGCTGGCCGACCTGGCCGACCACCACGAGGACCTGCTGTCCGAGCTGTGCGCGCAGGCCCGGGAGACCGTGGTTCCCGGCGCCCGCAACGCCCGGGCGCTCCGCCTCGACCGCTACGGCCTGACGCTGGGCGTCGACGTGGACGACGAGGAGCGCTGGATCCGGGCCGGGTTCCGGCACCCCATCTCCGACCTGCGTGAACTGGCCGAGATCTTCCACCTGCTGGCCTGCTGCCGCTGCCGCCCGGAATCGCACCAGCACGCGCACTGATTGTTCACAGAATGTCCACGCCAGTCCGGGCGTGAGTTCCTTACGCCCGAAGCCGTCGCCGCAGTACACCTCCGGCATGCCTTCACCTGTTGTCGTTTCAGCGGGATATTCGGTGGTCCTCGCCACCGAGCCGGCGGAAGTCCGCGCAGCCCAGGAGCTGCGCTACCAGGTATTCGGGCTCGAGCTCGGTGCTGAGCTCGAGGGGGTCGGCATCGACGCCGACCGGTTCGATTCGCTCTGCGACCACCTGCTGATCCGCGACGACCGCACCGGCGCGTGCGTCGGCACGTATCGGATGTTGCCGCCCGGGCGCAGCGCCGAGCTCTACTCGGACGGTGAGTTCCGGCTCGACCGGCTCGCGCACCTGCGCGGGGAACTGGTCGAGACCGGGCGCTCGTGCGTCCACCCCGACCACCGATCGGGCGCGGTGATCGGCCTGATGTGGGCGGGGATCGCGCGCTACATGCACCTGGCCGGGCACCAGTGGCTGGCCGGCTGCGCGTCGGTGCCGCTCTTCGACGGCGGCGACGCCGCCGCCGCGACCTGGGCGGTGATCCGGGCCAAGCACCTCGCGCCGGACTCCCTCCGGGCCGAGCCGCTGCACCCGTGGCCGGTGCGCGAGGGCGCGCCGAAGGCGTCGATGATCCCGCCGTTGCTGCGCGGCTACCTCCGGCTCGGGGCGAAGGTCTGCGGCCCGCCCGCGCACGACCCGGCGTTCGGCACCGCCGACTTCCTGGTGCTGCTCTCGATGGCCGACGTCGACCAGCGCTATCTCCGACGGTTCCTCGGCGCATGACTCCGCACCTCAGGCCGGCCGGGCCGCCGTGGGCGCCGTTCTCGCCGTGCGAGGTCGAGTGCCTGGCCGACGACGAGCCCCGGGTGCCGATCCCGGTCGCGATCCTGCGGCTGGTCGGCGTGGTCGGGGCGCTGCTCGGCGCGCTGCCGCTGGCGATCGTCTACCCGGTGCTCCGCGGGGAGTGGCGGGTCGCGGTCGTCCGGGCCTGGTTCCGGGCGCTGCTGTGGACGCTGTCGATCCGGGTGCACGGAACCGTTCCGCCCGCTACCCGTGGCGGCTCGCTCGTCGTCGCCAACCACGTCTCCTGGGTGGACGTGCTGGTGCTCGGCGCGGCGCGGCCGGGCCGGATCGTCGCGAAGTCGGACCTGCGGGCCTGGCCGGTGCTCGGTGCGCTGGCCGTCCGGGCCGGCACGCTGTTCGTCGACCGGAACCGGCTCTCGGCGCTACCCGACTCGGTCGCCGAGGTCCGGTCCGCGCTCGAGGCCGGCGCCCGGGTGCTGGCGTTCCCGGAGGGCACGACGTGGTGCGGCGTCGAGGGCGGACGGTTCCGGCCCGCGCTGTTCCAGGCCGCGATCGACGCCGGAGTTCCGGTCGAGCCGATCCGGATCCGGTACCTGATCCGCGGCCGGACCCCGTCCCCGACGACGGCGACCGCGCCGGCGTTCGTCGGCGACGACCCACTGGTCGCGTCCGTGTGGCGGGTCGCCAGGGCCCGCGGGCTGGTCGCGAGCGTGCACTGCCATCCGTCGCTGTCGCCGGTCGTCGATCGGCGCGACCTGGCCGCCGAGGCCGGCCGGCTCGTCCGGGGCGAGCCGTCGGCGACGGCGGCCGGAGCGCCGGCCGCGGCGACCGGGTCAGTCCAGCGGCCAGGTGTGCGCAGGCGCGTTCGAGTGCATCAGGTCGAGGTAGTCGACGGTCATCCGGCGCAGCGCCTCGTCCCGGTCGAGGCCTGAGCGCTCGTACTTCTCGACGCTGGCCACCTGCCAGTCGGCCCCGGTCCGATGGGTCAGGCACCGGCCCTCGATGACGCCGAGCAGCCGGTCGCGCTCCTCGGCCGAGACGCCCCAGGCGTCCAGGCCGTCGGAGGCCAGCGGCAGCAGGTGACGCAGTACGAGCTCGGAGACCGGCACCTCACCGGCTCCGGGCCAGTACTGCCTGCTGTGGATGCCGTCCCGGGCTCCGGCCTGGAAATTCTCCTTGGCCGCGGCGAACGACATCTGGCTCCAGACCGGCCGCTCGGAGTCGACCAGCGCCCGGATCAGCCCGTAGTAGAACGCCATGTTCGCGGCGATGTCGACCACGGTCGGGCCGCCGGGCAGCACCCGGTTCTCCACCCGCAGGTGCGGACGATCGTCGACGACCGCGTACACCGGCCGGTTCCAGCGCCAGATCGTCCCGTTGTGCAGCGTCAGCTCGGACAGCGACGGGGTGCCGCCGGCCTCGAGCACGGCCGCCGGATCCTCGTCCTCGGTGAGCGGCAGCAGCGCCGGGAAGTACCGCGAGTTCTCCTCGAACAGGTCGAACACCGACGTGATCCAGCGCTCGCCGAACCAGACCCGGGGCCGGACGCCCTGGGCCTTGAGCTCGGCCGAGCGGGTGTCGGTGGCCTGCTCGAACAGCGGGATCCGGGTCTCCGCCCAGAGCCGGTGCCCGAACAGGTACGGCGAGTTCGCCCCCAGCGCCACCTGGGCCCCGGCCGCGGCCTGGGCCGCGTTCCAGTACGACCCGAACGTCGCCGGGCTGACCTGGAGGTGGAACTGGACGCTGGTGCAGGCGCCCTCGGGCGCGACGCTGTCCGCGTAGGTGTCCAGCCGCTCGACGCCGTCGATCCGGATCGGCAGGTCCTCACCGCGGGCGGCGAAGATCTGCTCGTTGAGCAGCCGGTACCGGTCGTTGGCCGAGATCGTGTCCGGGCCGACGTGCGACTCGCGCAGCGTCGGCAGGATCCCGATCAGCGCGAGCTGGGCGCCGATCGTCCGCGCCTTGTCGTCGGCGTGGTTGAGCGCGTCCCGGACCTCCTTCTCCAGCGCGCCCGGGCCGTCCTCGGCGATCCGCCGCGGAGGCAGGTTGATCTCCAGGTTGAACTGCCCGATCTCGGTCGCCCAGGCGTCGTCGGCGATGACGCCGAGAACCTCGGCGTTGCGCATCGCCGGCCGCCCGTCGGCGTCGACCAGGTTCAGCTCGATCTCCAGCCCGGTCAGTGGCCGGTCGAAGTCGAAGCGAGACTCCGCGAGCATGCGTTCCAGCACGTCCAGGCTGGCCCGCACCTTCTCGCGGTAACGGCGGCGGTCCTCTCGAGTGAATTCGACCGCCGGAACGTCGCGACCCATGCTTCTCCCCTCAGGTCATGGCATCGGTCTCCGGACCCCGATACCCGCACTACCCCGGTGAGAACCCCCTACCTAGGAACCATCGCACCGGGTGGGCCGTTGCGAACTGGGAATGCCGGATCAGGTGAAAGGTGTGCACCGCGTGGCAGAAATGGCCCCCGCTCTGGCCGCGAACGAGCCCCACGAGCTGACCGGCCTGTCCGGTTGGGTGGTGGATGTGGTCGAAGCGCTCGGACCGTTCGGTGTCGGGCTGCTGGTGCTGCTGGAGAACCTGTTCCCGCCGGTACCCAGCGAGATCATCCTTCCGCTGGCCGGCTATCTGGCCGGTGCGGGCCGGCTCGACTTGGTGGCGGTGATCATCGCCGCGACGGTCGGTTCGGTGCTGGGGGCGCTGGCGCTCTACTGGCTCGGGGCCGCGTTCGGGGAGCAGCGGATCCGGGTCTGGCTGCGCCGTCTACCGCTGCTGGACGAGGGTGATCTCGATCGCTCGCAGAGCTGGTTCGACCGGCACGGCGGCCGCGCGGTGCTGATCGGCCGGGTGATCCCGGTCGTCCGGAGCCTGGTGTCGATCCCGGCCGGGGTCCAGCGGATGCCGGTCGGGAAATTTACACTGTATACAACGATCGGCAGTGGAGTCTGGAACACGATTTTTGTGGTTCTTGGTTACGCTCTCGGCTCCCACTGGACCACTGTGGGTGACTACAGCGACGTCCTGAACGCGGTGGTGCTCGGGGCGATCGGGATCGCTGTGGCGGTCTTTGTCGGCAAACGCGCGGTGGCCGCCCGGCGCGCCCGGACGTCCGATAGCTGACCGCTACGCAGCGTCAGGTAGACGCTGGTCAGCGCGTCGTCGCCGGGCGGTCGGGGAAGCCTGGACGCCCGTGTTTGGATAGAAAGCATGGCCAACGGCGAAGAGCAGAACCTGTTCACCCTCAGCGATCCGGCAACCGCAGAGGTCACGTTCGACCTCGCTCTCCGCGGCTACGACCGACGTCAGGTCGACCGGTACATCGCGCAGCTCGAGAGCGAACTCTCGCAGTTCGCCGCGCGCCGGGACGACGCGCTCGCCCAGAACCACGCACTGGCCGCGCAGATCAGCGATCTGCAGACGCAGATGGTGGAGGTCCAGCGCCGTCCGACGACCGAGAAGCCGTCGTACAAGCACCTGGGCACCCGGGTCGAGCAGATCTTCGCGCTGGTCGAAGACGAGGCCGCCGAGGTCAGGGCCCGCGCCGAGGCCGAGGCCGCGCAGTCCCGCTCGAAGGCCGAACAGGACATCGAAGCCGTCAAGGCCGGGGTCGAGAAGGCGTTCGCCGAGCGCCGGGACGCGATCGAGGCCGAGTACGGCCAGAAGACCGCGCACGCCGACAAGCTGGTCGCCGAGGCCGAGCAGCACGCGGTCGCCACGCGCCAGGAGACCGAGCAGTTCCGCGCCCAGGCCGAGCGCGAGATCGAGGAGCTCCGCGAGCGCACCAAGGCGCACGCCCGCGAAGTCCAGGACGACGCCAGCCAGTTCTCCGCCCGGGTGCGCGGCGAGGCCGAGAAGCACGCCGCCGACGTGCTGGCCAAGGCCGACGCCCAGTCGGCCGAGGTCCGCCGCAAGGCCGACGAGGCCGCCCGCGGCGCCACCGACGCGGCCCGTCGCCAGTCCGAGCAGACGATCACCAACGCCCGGGCCGAGGCCGACGCGATCCGCGCCAAGGCCAAGACCGACGCCGAGCAGATGGTCGCCGAGGCCCGTCGCATCGTGGCCGAGCTCGACCAGCGCCGGAAGCAGATCAAGTCGGAGATCACCCGCCTGCGGGAGGCCGTCGCCAGGCTCACCGGCGGTGCGGCCGGGTTGTTCGGCGAGGAGGAGCCCGAGGAGACGTTAAAGGGTGAAGCCCCGTCGAGCGGTGGCCCGGCCGGGGCCACCGCTCCCGCGCAGCAGCCGGTCGACCCGGCGGCGGCGACCCAGCGGATCGCGGTGCCCTCCCCCAACCAGCCCACGCCCAACCAGCAGCAGCTGGGGTCGCGCCCGAACAACGGGATCGGGCCGCACCCGAACGGTCCGTCGGTGGCGGCGTCCGAGGTCACCCGGGTCAGCGCGGACAAGTAGGCCGGTCGTGACGAAGGGGTGGGCTGCCTGAGCAGCCCACCCCTTCGTCGTCTCTATTTCAGTTCGCGAGCTCGCCGTCTTCGTCGAGATCGAATTCGCCGTCGTTCACGCCGGCCAGGAATGCGTCCCACTCTCCCTGAGTGAAGAGCAGTACCGCGTCCGGGTCGGTCGAGTCACGCACCGCGATCTGGTCCCCGACGAACGCGACCTCCACGGTCGGGCCTTCGTCTTCGATGCTGCGCGAGCTCCGCAGCCACACGGCGTCGGAGAGGTCGACGTCGGGCATGGTGCCTCCGGTTCTGCACGCCCCGTAACCAATATTGGGGGCTGACGCCGAGAGGGTACACCGCGCGTCACTGCCGCCGTTGACCCTCGGACGCCCTGGCGCTGACCTCCCCGCGTAGAACGTGAAGACCGCGGGGGTCGACCCGGGAAACGACATCTAGCTGGCGCGATTGGCTCGTTCTTCGGCCCACCAGGGGGCTCGCCCGTGCGGGTTGCAGCGGCCGCCGTGGTGGCGGTAGTACATCCGCCAGTCCTCCGGGACGGCTCCGGAGCGTAGGCGCTCGCGCCACTCGCGACGGCGCTTCCGATGCTTAGCGTGAAATATCAGGCTGAGCGCCAGGAAGCCGAGCGGCCAGGCCGGCCAGAAGAACCCGGCGCCGGACAACGCCCAGATCCCGACCAGCACGGCGGCGAGCACGAACACGAACCCGAAGTGCCGGCCGAACTCGTCCCGCTCGTTCCGGCGGTCGCGTTGCTGCTCCTCCGGGTCCGGCGGAATCAGTTTCCGGCCGCCGTCGGGCAGGTCGGCGACGAGCGGCGCGAGCTCGTCCCGGTACTGCGACTGGTAGCAGGCCGCCATCCGCTCGTCGGCCTCGTCCAGCGAGAGCAGCCCGGCCTCGGCCGCGGCGCGCAGGATCGAGACGATCTTCTCCCGCTCGGCCGTCGAGGATCGGATCCGGCCGGGTTGCGGTGGGGTCTGGTCGGCGGACATGTCTCGCTCCGTTCGTCGGGGCCGGCAGGTTGGGGGGCCGACGCTCTCCATGCTCGGTCGTCCGGACCGGCTCCGCGTCGGCTCGCGGGCTGCCGTTGCGCTGCGCCGCCGGGCGCAGGACGCGGGCGCGTGTACTCCGCTGGTGGTACGTGCGCGGGCCACCGCGGGCCGATGACCGGGACCACCGACTGGCCTACGGTCTTCAGGTATGACGACCCCACCCGAGCCGGGAGACCCCCGGGCGCCCGACGACGCCCGGGAGGGTGGGCACCGGCACCCCTGGGAGCGGTGGGAAGCGCGCTGGGAGCAACGGGCCCGCCGCCGCGCCGGCGGCCCGGGCCGGGCCGGGCACTGGGGGATGCGGGCCGAACGTCAGGCCCAGGAGTGGGAGCGCCTCGCCGAGCAGCACGCGAACCAGTGGGAGCGGCACGCGCACCAGCAGACCCGGCACTGGGAGCGGCACGCCGAGCGGCAGGCCCAGCAGTGGGAGCGGCACGCCCGGCGCTGGGAGGAGCAGGCCCGGCGCTGGGAGGCGCGCGAGCACCGGCGCTGGGACTGGGAGAACCGCGGCGAACGGCACCCCGGCGGCGCGGCCTTCGGCATCCTGGTCCTCACCGTGCTCGGGACGCTGCTCGCGTCCTCGGCGCTGGACGGGTACGCCCCCCTCGACGTCCGCGGCTGGGCGCTGGCGGTCGCCGGGCCGCTGCTGCTCGGCGCCCGGAAGAAGGCCCCGATCCCGGTCGCGATCGTCATCAGCGTCGTGATGTCGGCCTACTACCTGCTCGGCTACCCGCCCGGGCCGGCGTTCCTGGCCCAGGTCGTCGCCCTGAACGCGGTCCTGCTGGCCAGCCGGCGCTGGGTCGCCTGGACGATCGCCGGCGTCGGGTACGCGGGCTTCGTCGTGGCCGAGAACACGATCGGCCGCGGACCCGGCGTCCCGCTCGGCGGGCTCATCGCGGCCGCCCTGTGGACGGCGCTGGTGCTGGTCGGCACCGAGGCCGGTCGCGCGGCCCGGGAGCGCGCCGAGGAGTACCGGGCCCGCCGGGTCGAGGTGGAGCGCAGCAAGCAGGAGGGCGAGCGACGCCGGGTCTCCGACGAGCGGCTGCGGATCGCCCGCGAGGTGCACGACCTGCTCGGCCACCATCTCTCGCTGATCAACGTCCAGTCCGGGGTCGCGCTGCACCTGATGGACAGCGGGACCGGCGCGGCCACCGAGGCCGACCTCCGCTCCGCGCTCGCCGCGATCAAACAGTCCAGCAAGGACGCTCTGGTCGAGCTGCGCGCGACGGTCAACGCGCTCCGGGGCGTCGACGAGGACGCCCCGCGCCAGCCGACGCCGACGCTCGACCGGCTCGACGACCTGCTGGCCGGCGCCCGCAACACCGGTCTGGACGTCTCGACGGTGATCGTCGGCGAGAGGCGCCCGCTTCCGGCCCGGGTCGACCTGGCCGCGTTCCGGATCATCCAGGAGGCGCTGACGAACGTGCGGCGGCACGCCGGGCCGGTCCCCGCCGTTGTGACGTTGGAGTACGGCGGCGACCTGCTCGTCGTCCGGATCGAAGACGGCGGCCTCGGCAGCGACGACGCCGAGCCGCCGGACGTCCACCTGGACATCGACGAGCCACCGGAAGGTGGCGGAAACGGGATACCTGGCATGCGGGAGCGAGCCCAGTCGGTCGGCGGGACGTTGCAGGCAGGGCCGTTGCCCGACGGCGGGTTCCGGGTCTGCGCCGAGCTACCGACGGACGAAGCATGATCCGGGTTCTGCTCGCGGACGATCAGGCGCTCGTGCGGGCCGGATTCCGGGCGCTGCTGGACTCGCAGGCCGACCTCGCGGTGGTCGGCGAGGCCAAGGACGGCGCCGAGGCGGCCAAACTGGCCGACGCGCTGACCCCCGACGTCGTGCTGATGGACATCCGGATGCCCGGCGTGGACGGGCTCGAGGCGACCCGCCGGATCACCGCCAGCCCGCGGCTGACCGCGACCAGGGTCGTCATCCTGACCACGTTCGACCTGGACGAGTACGTGTTCGAGGCGATCCGGGTGGGCGCCAGCGGGTTCCTGGTGAAGGACACCGAGCCGGCCGACCTGGTGCAGGCGGTCCGGGTCGTGGCCCGGGGCGACGCGCTGCTCTCGCCGGGCGTGACCCGTCGGCTGATCGCCGAGTTCGCCGGGCACCTGCGCCGACCGGCGCCGACCGCCGACCTCGACGTGCTGACCGACCGCGAGCGCGAGGTGGTCGCGCTGGTCGCGGCCGGGCTGTCGAACGCGGAGATCGCCGACCGGCTGGTCGTGTCGCCGGCGACCGCGAAGACCCACGTCAGCCGGGCGATGGCCAAGGTCGGAGCGCGCGATCGGGCCCAGCTCGTCGTGCTCGCCTACGAGACCGGTCTGGTGCGCCCCCGGACGGCGTAAGCGCTGGTGGACGCCACTATGTGTGAGTTGTCCGTCGCGGATTGCGATCGTCGTCGCCATTGGGTCACGATGCCCCGGTTCGTTACTCGGGGGCGCACCCGGGCGAAGGAGCGGGCTCATGGCCCATGTCCATCACTTCACATACGGCTTGATCACTTTGGTACTCGCCTATTCGGTCTCGGTCCTGGGGTGTCTGCTCGGGCTGATCTGTACGGCGCGGGCACGGGAGACCGTCCGGCTCAGCTGGCGGGTGCGCTGGCTCGCGCTGGGCGCGGTGTCGATCGGGGGCACCGGCATCTGGCTGATGCACTTCCTGGCGATGCTCGGGTTCACGGTCTCGAACACGTTCGTCTTCTACGACCCGGCGCTGACCGCTCTGTCGGCGCTGATGGCGGTCGCGATCGTCTCGGTCGGCATCTTCCTGGTCGGGCTGGGACGCCCGTCGATGGTGAAGGTGCTGGCCGGGGGAGTGATCACCGGGCTCGGCGTGGCCGGCATGCACTTCACCGGAATGGCCGCGATGCGGGTGCTGGACGGCCAGGTCGAGTACGACCCGGTGCTGGTCGTGTCGTCGGTGGTGATCGCGATCGTCGCGTCGACGGTGGCGCTGTGGTTCACGATCGTGATCAAGAGCCGGCCGGCGCTGGCCGCGGCCTCGCCGATCATGGCGATCGCGGTGACCGGCATGCACTACACCGGGATGTTCGCGGCCTCGGTGCGCGAGGTCAGCGTCAACGGCCGGGTCGAGGGTGTGGACGTCACGACGCTGCTGATCCCGAGCGCGGTGATCGTCGGGACCGTGCTGATCGCTCTGCTCTACGCGACGCTCTCCGCGCCGGCCGCCGAGGAGCGGGCCGCGCAGGCGCTCACGGTCCGGCTGCTCCAGGAGTGCGACGAGCAGATGCCGCCGCCGGCGGCCCGGCCGACCCGGGCGACGATGCGCACCCAGCTCCGTCATCACCTCACCGTGCGTGACGACGACGAGTCGGAGGCAACTCCTAGTGGTGCGTTCGTACCGCGGTAGTCCTTAAATCGGGCTAATGGTTCGCTACATGTGATCTAGCGCACCACGCCCATTGCCGTTGCAACACGTGCTTTTCCTGTGTGAACGGTGCGACAAAACGTCGTTGTCTGCATGCAACGAGTGAGGGGTTCAATACCGTTCGAGTTGGTCCGATTTAGGCCTTGAGAAACCTCCGGTGATGAACCAACGTGTTCGGCCGCAGAGCCTGCCGGGAGGTTTTCCGATGGCCGAGGTCCATCACTTCGCTTATGGGTGGCTCACGCCTGCCCTTGCTTACGGTGTGTCAGTTCTGGGGTCGTTGCTCGGCCTCGTCTGCACCGCCCGCGGGCGTCAGGCGATCACGCCGAGGAAACGGTTCGGCTGGCTGACGCTCAGCGCGCTGGCGATCGGCGGCACCGGCATCTGGCTGATGCACTTTCTGGCCATGCTGGGCTTCTCGGTCGTCGGCAGCGACGTCCGGTACGCGGTGCTGCCGACGATCTTCAGCGCGGTCCTCGCCGTGGTGGTCGTCGGGATCGGCCTGGTCGTGCTGGGCACCGGGAAGATGAAGTGGTGGCGGGTGCTGGCCGGTGGTCTGTTCGCCGGCCTCGGCGTCAACGTCATGCACTACACGGGCATGGCCGCGATGCGCGTCGACGGCACGATCGGGTACGACCCGAAGCTCGTCGCGCTGTCGGTGCTGATCGCTGTCGTCGCGGCCACCGCGGCGCTCTGGTTCACGGTCGTGGCCCGGAACCTCTGGCTGATCAGCGGGGCCGCGCTGATCATGGGCGTCGCGGTCACCGCGATGCACTACGTGGGCATGGCGGCCGCGCGGGTGAAGCTCGACAGCACGCACAGCGCGATGAGCGGCGTCGACGTGACGACCGCGCTGCCGGTGATCGCCGGTCTGTCGGGGATCATCGTCGTCATCCTGCTGTACTCGGCGCTCTCGGCGCCGATCGACGAGGAGACGCGGGCCGAGGAGGACCGGCAGCGGTCGGTGACTCCCGACTCGTTCGGGTCCGACTCGCTGTGGACGCCGCGGACGGCGGCTCCGGCGTCGGCCGGTGGCGCGCAGTCGGCGCAGGTCGCCGGCGCTGTCCGGGGCGGTCAGCCGTCGGCCGCGGACTGGCTGGGTGCGGGACGAGGCCCGGCCTCCGGGGGGCCGGCCCCGACGGCGGCGGCTCCCGGGCCGCTGAACGGCCCGGCCTGGCCCGGCGGCGCAGTGACACCCGCGCCGAACGGCACTGCCCCGAACGGTGTGGGCGGCCCGCAGGGCGCGTCGTCGCGCTGGGAGGCACTGCGTCAGAAGCCCGAGACCGCAGGGCCTGAGTCGTCGCCCTGGGCCGACGGCGACGAGCCCGCGCGCCGTAGGCACGCGTCCGATCCGTGGTCCTGACCACCGGAGGGTTCGGCGAAGCCGATTGACGGGTAGCTCCACACTGTCACCGGCCGGTGACATCGCCGGGCCGACGACCGGGTGAGGTGAGCGACCATGCCCCACGAGCACGAGTCCGGAACCGCTCGAACTGAGCCGTTGCCGGAAAATCAGAAGCCGACCCGTCCGCTGCCCTCCGGGGTTCCCGAGGCCGACCGCCGGGTCGACCGCCGGTCCCGGATCTGGGGACTGATCCTGCTCGCAGTGATCGTCCTGGTCGGCGTCGGCTCGTTCCGCGCCTGTTCCTGGTGGAACAGCGACGACCGCCCGCTGGCTCAGAGCACGGTGGACCGCAGCGGGCCGGTGGTACTCAAGTCGATCCAGGACCTGGCCCGCTTCCAGGCCGCGACCGGCACGTTCCAGGTCGTCGTCGATCTGGAGAAAGACACCAAGTACGTCCCGAAGGCGATCTCCGGGCAGCGGACGCTGTTCGTCGGCGTCGGCACGGTCGACGCCTACGTCGACTTCTCCGGCGTCACCAGCGACGCGCTGAAGATGTCCGAGGACCGGAAGTCGGTGTCGCTGCGGCTGCCGCCGCCGGCGCTGGAGAAGGTGAACCTCGACCAGGACAAGAGCTACGTCTTCGCCCAGGAGCGCGGGGTCATCGACCGGTTCAAGTCACTGTTCACCGACGACCCGAACAAGCTCGCGGATGTCTACAAGGCGGCGGAAGCCAAGATCGCGGACGCGGCCAAGGAGACCGACCTCTCCAGCCGGGCCCAGGACAACACCCGGACGCTGCTGACCGGGTTGTTCAAGTCACTCGGTTTCACGTCCGTCACGGTGACGTTCTCCTCCACCTGATGAAATGAGCAGGTGACCGACGAGAAGCGCTGGCAGCCGGGGGCGGGACTGGCCGGATTCCTGGTCGTCCTCGCCTCCGGCTCCGTGTTGGTGCTGGAGATCCTGAGCCTGCGGCTGATCGCGCCGTACGTCGGGGTCACGCTGGAGACGAACACCGCGGTGATCGGGGTCGCCCTCTCGGCGATCGCGGTCGGGGCCTGGCTCGGTGGGGCGGCGGCCGACCGGCTGTCGCCGACCGCGCTGCTCGGGCCGCTGCTGCTGGGCGGCGGCGCGCTGGTGTTCGTCGTGACGCCGCTGGTCCGGTTCGTCGGTGACCTGGTCCGGGGCGCGGACGCGTCGGGCGTGCTGCTGGTGGCGTTCGCGGCCGTCTTCGCCCCGGCGGCGCTGCTCTCCGCGGTGCCGCCGGTCGTCGTCAAGGCCCGCCTGGCAAACCTCGACGAGACCGGGACGATCGTCGGGCGGTTGTCGGGGCTGGGCACGGTCGGGTCGATCGTGGCGACGTTCGGCACCGGGTTCGTGCTGGTCGCGATGGTGCCGACGACCGTCATCCTGACCGGGCTGGGCACCGTGCTGGTGCTCGCCGGGCTGGTCGTGCTGTGGGTGAGCCGGGGGCGGGTCGACCGGCCGGTGGCCGGCTCTCTGGTGCTGGCGCTGATCGGGGTCGGAGCCACGACCGTCGCGCCGAACCCGTGCGATCTGGAGACCGCGTACCACTGCGCGAGCGTCACGACCGACCCGCAGCGGCCCACCGGGCGCACCCTGCAGCTCGACACGCTGCGCCACTCCTACGTCGACCTGGCCGACCCGACCTACCTGCAGTTCGAGTACCTCAAGGTGATCGCCGCGGCCACCGACGTGTTCCGCCCGCCCGGCGCGCCGGTGCGCGCGCTGCACCTCGGCGGGGGCGGGCTCACGCTGCCCCGGTACCTGGAGGCCGTCCGCCGGGGGAGCACCAGCCTGGTCTACGAGATCGACGCCGGGGTCCTCTCGCTGGACCGATCCGACCTCGGCCTCCGTGAGGGCGACGGGATCCGGACCCGGGTCCAGGACGCCCGCGTCGGGCTGGGCGAACAGCCGGCCGGGCGCTACGACCTCGTCGTCGGGGACGCGTTCGGCGGCGTCGCCGTGCCCTGGCACCTCGCGACCCGCCAGGTCGTCGACGAGGTCGCCCGCACGCTGGGGCCGACCGGCCTCTACGCCGTCAACCTCATCGACCACGGCCGGCTGGCGTTCGTCCGGGCCGAGACCGCGACGATCGCGGCCACGTTTCCGCACGTCGCGCTGATCGGCGAGCCGGACACGTTCGGCGGGGACGGCGGCAACTTCGTCGTGCTGGCCTCGCGGACGCCGCTGCCGCTCACCGCGCTGCAGCCGCGCCTCGACGGGATGCAGATCAAGTCCGGCGACGAGCTCACACGTTTCGTGGGGGATGCGAGGGTACTAACCGACGACTTCGCACCGGTCGACCAACTCGTCACGCCCTACCGTTCTTAGAAGGAGCCACCGTGAACTCCCGGAAGCGAATTGTCGTGGTGGGGGCCGGGTTCGCCGGCTTGCACGCGGCCAAGACCGCACTGCGCCAGACCCAGGGCCGCGTTGAGGTCGTGATCGTCAACCCGACCGACTACTTCCTCTACCTGCCGTTGCTCCCCGAGGTGTCGGCCGGTGTCCTCGAGCCCCGGCGCATCACGGTTCCGCTGGTGAACGCGGCTCGCGGAGTGCGGCTCGTGCTCGGCTCGGTCGACGGCATCGACACCGACGAGCACCGCGTCTACTTCCAGGGCCCCGAGGACGAGCGTGGTTCGATCCGCTACGACCGGCTGATCCTGGCTCCGGGCAGCGTCAACAAGCTGCTGCCGGTGCCCGGGGTGTCCGACCACGCGCACGGGTTCCGGAGCATCGCCGAGGCGCTGTACCTACGCGACCACCTGATCCGTCAGATGGAGATCGCCAGCAACGAGACCGACCCGGTCGAGCGGGCCGCCCGCACCACGTTCGTCGTGGTCGGCGCCGGCTACACCGGCACCGAGGTGGCCGCGGCCGGCCAGCTGTTCACCGAGGCCGCGATGCGCCGGCTGCCGAACCTGCGCGACCAGCGGTGCCGCTGGCTGCTGCTCGACCTGGCCCCCAACGTGCTGCCCGGCCTCGATCCGCGGCTCGGGCGGGCCACCGACGCGATCCTGCGCCAGCGCGGGCTCGAGGTCCGGATGAAGACGTCGGTCGCCGAGGCGACCGCCGACGGCGTCAAGCTCTCCGACGGGGAGTTCGTGCCGACCCGCACGCTGATCTGGTGTGTCGGTGTGCGGCCCGACCCGCTGATCGAGAGCCTGGGTCTGCCGACCCAGTCCGGCCGGCTGACCGTCGACACTTACCTGACCGTCGCCGACCATCCGGACGTCTACGCCGCCGGCGACAGTGCCGCGGTGCCCGATCTGACCCGGCCGGGCGAGATCACGGCGATGACCGCGCAGCACGCGCAGCGTCAGGGGGTGCAGGCGGGCAAGAACGTCGCCGCGTCGCTCGGATTCGGCGAGGCGGCCCAGTACAAGCACCACGACCTGGGGTTCGTCGTCGACCTGAGCGGGGCCAAGGCGGCCGCGAACCCGCTCGGGATCCCGCTGTCCGGGTTCCCGGCCAAGGTCGTGACCCGGGGGTACCACCTGCTCGCGATGCCGGGGAACCACCCGCGCGTGGTGGCCGACTGGATCCTCGACGCGACGTTCCGGCGCCAGGTCAGCCAGCTCGGCCTGGTGCGGGGCACGTCGGTGCCGCTCGACACCGCGTCCGGAGTGGAACGCCCGAGCGGAGAGCACTAGACGCACCGATGCCCGGTGGCTGACGGTCCACCGGGCATCGGGTACTGCGACGGTCAGCGACGGCGGCGCCACCGCCCCGGGTACGCCGTACCGAAACCGCACATGTGCAGGGCCATGAAGAGCAGGCCAAGCGCTACGAGCGTGTTCCAGTTGAAGAGGTCGCTCACCGGAAGCTGGTCGATCAGGTCCAGGAACAGCAAGATCCCGAACGTGATCGCGGCCAGGATGGCAAACATGCAGGGCTCCTTGGGGGATTAGGAGTACTACGTTGCGCCCCCAGTTCCCCGGTGCGGAAGTTCCGAAACTTTGCTCCCGTCTGGGGCTACCAATTCTCCAGTGAAGCGGCGAAAATGCCCGCCAGATCCTCAGGAGTCGGCGTCCGCGGCGACACGTCGAGTAGCCGCTGCTGCTTGAGCGTGCCCTCGACCAGGGCGTCCACATCGTCCGAACCGAAGCCGACCGCGGCCACGCCGGACGGGATGTCGATGTCGCGCATCAGCGCGATCAGCGCCTCGGGCAGCCGCTCGGACGGGGGAGCGTCGGACGCGGCCCCGCCGGAGAGCAGGTCGGCCGCCCGCAGGTGGCGGGCCGGATCGGTCGGGAACGTGAAGCGGAACGCGGCCGGAGCGGTCAGCGACACCGACTGGCCGTGCGGAACCATCGCGTGGTCGGCGTCGTAGCCGGCCGGACGGTACTCGCGCACCATGCCCGCGATCGGGTACGCGCAGGCGTGCGGGATGTGGACGCCCGCGTTGCCGAAGCCCATCCCGGCGAACGTGGCCGCCATCATCATGTCCGAGCGCGCGTCCAGGTCGGTGCCGACCAGCACGGCCCGGCGGAAGCTCCGCGCCACCAGCGCGAGCGCCTTCTCCGACCAGGTGTCGGAGACCGGGTTCGAGCCGTTGTAGGCGACCCGGTCCTGCGGCTCGTGGCGGAGGAACGTCGTGTAGTGCCGGGCGGTGTACGACTCGAGCGCGTGGCAGACGATGTCCATTCCGGACGCGGCCGTGACCGCGGCCGGCAGCGACATCGTGAGCAGCGGATCCACGACGGCCAGCACCGGGCGCAGCGACGGGTGGCTGATCCCGCTCTTCACCTTCAGCCCGAGGATGTCGAGCACGCAGACCGGCGTGCTCTCCGACCCGGTGCCCGCCGTGGTCGGCACCGCGATCAGCGGCTTCGGCGGCTTGCGCGGAGCCAGGCCCTCGCCGACCGGCTTGTTGACGTAGTCCATCAGGTCGCCGCCGGACGTGCTGAGCAGGTTCACCGCCTTGCCGGTGTCGATCACCGACCCGCCGCCGACCGCCACGTACGCGTCGAACTCCCCGTCTCCGGCGAGTTCGGCCGCGGCCGTGGCTGCGGCGCGCAGGCTCTCGTCGGTCGGTTCGGTGTGCGCGCGGTCGTAGACCGCGTGGTCCACCCCGGCCGCTTTCAGCGCCTCCCCGATGCGGGACGGCAGACCGGTCGCGGCGATCCGCTGGTCGGTCAGCACCAGCACCCGGCGGACGCCGAGCCGAGCGACGTCGAAGCCCACCTCGTCGGCCGCTCCGGGACCGAACTTGAGCGGCGGTGCGCCCCAGGTGAAGACGGATTCGGTCATCAGGTCGGTCATCAGTGACTCCCCTCGGCGGCGCTCTTCTCGGCGACCAGCTCCAGCGCCGTGCGGATCACCGGCGGGATCTCGCACTTGCGCCGGGTCGTGCTGTCGACGTAGACGTGTACGAACCTTCCCACCGCGACCGCGTCCGCGTCACCGTGACGGAACACCGCGAGCCGGTAGACGACGCTCGAGTGGCCGAGCCGGTCCACGGCCAAGCCCACCTCGAGCGGGTCGGGAAAGCCGACCGGCCGGAAGAACTGGCAGGACGTCTCGACGACGAGCCCGATCGCCGGCAGGTCGCGGATGTCGCAGCCGGTGGCGTCGATCAGCCAGCCGTTCACGGCCGTGTCGAAGTACGAGTAGTACACGACGTTGTTCACGTGGCCGTAGTGATCGTTGTCGGACCAGCGGGTCGGGACGGCCCGGAGCACCGGAAACGCAGCTCGGGTCGGTTGGTTCGGCATGAGCTCATCGTGCCTTGGTGCGCGCCTTGCGGCCTATCGGCAATTTCGCCGAGCGAATTGTTAACCTACCTTGCCGATAGGAATTGTGTTTCTGTCGAGCCTCTGAAAGACTGACGTCATGAGCGACGCTTGGTACCTCACCAGTCGCCTCCACATCGACTTCGGGCACGCGTCCAGTGCCTGGTGTCGGCGCTCCTGACCAAGCGACCCCCTTCCCACGTCAGGAGTAGACCCATGAGTGTGCAATCCCTTACCCCGGCGCGGCGCAAGCCCCGGGCCGGCGCCGGGCCGTCGTCCGCGTCGATCGTCGTCGAGGTCGCGGTGAGCGGGGCCGACGCGCTGGAGGCGGCCACGCGGCTCGCACGCGAGATCCGCGATCTGGTCGACTCGGCCGGTGCCGAACCGTCCGGCGTCGAGGTGTCGGCCTCGGTGGGCCTTCACATCGGGGCCGGCGCGCCGCGGGCCGCGCGCACGCCGTTGAGTTCGGTGCCGCAGCAGAGCCGGTCGAGCGCGAATAGTGCCTGGGCGCCCGGCCCCGGCTCGGACGGAGCGGCCCGGGTGCAGCTGCCGTCGTTCGTCGCGCCCTCGCCGTTCGCGGCCGCCGTCGAGCCGGGCGGTCGGCCCGCGGCTGCATCGGGTGCTGGTCCGAGGGCCGTCGGCGCGGCCGTGAGCACCGCGCCGCTGCAGATCTACCCCGAGCGACGGGTGGCGCTGCTCGACGGCGAGCAGGTCTCGCTCACCCGGCGGGAGTTCGACCTGCTGCTGTTCCTGGCCGAGCACGCCGGGCGGGTGTTCGACCGCCCGCAGCTCCTGCGGCTGGTCTGGGGCCACCAGGTCATCTGCGGCGAGCGCACGGTCGACGTCCACATCCGGCGGCTGCGCGCGAAGGTCGAGGAGACCGGGCCGGTCATCTCCACCGTGCGTGGCGTCGGCTACCGGCTGGATTCGGCCGAGCGGGTCGCGGTCGTCCGCGAGAGCAACTGACACCACGTCGAGGTGAACGCTGATCTCGTCGTGTGAACCTTGCTCACGGCCGGGTCGGGACGCCCGGCAGCCGGGAGGCGAGGGACCGGCGGGCCTTGGGCGTGGGCATCGCGGTGAACGCGATCGTCTCGATGTCGCTGGGCGCCGGCATCGCCTGCGGCGCCGGGTCGAGCCGGGGCGTCGAGCGCATGTGCACGGCCAGCCCGGCCACGCCGGTCAGCGCCACCGTGAGCGTGGCCAGCACGGTGAACCCGGCCAGCGCGCCGAGGTCGGAGAACACCCCGCCGCCGGCGATCAGGTGCTGGTAGGCCCAGTAGCCCTCGAGGGTGGTGGCGGTGGTGCCGATGGCCGCGACGACCGACCAGTGCAGCGGCCTCCGCTCGGATTCGGCGCGGTCGAGCGTCCGAATGGTGTTGAGGGTGAGCGTGATGTCGGACGCCCCGGCCGGGCGGACCGGCATCGACCGGTGCGCATCCCGACGCCGTCCGAACAGGATCAGCGCGTGGTCGGCCGACTCGGCGCGGGTCTCCAGCGCACGGCGGGTGAGCCGGTGCACGGCGTAGCCCAGCGACGCGCCGACCAGCGCGACGAGCACGACCGGGACACCACCGACGATCGCCAGACCGGCCGCCGCGGCCGACCAGAGCGCCGCGCCGACGATCGCGATCACGGTCGTTCCGCGTTTCCGCGGACCGGAACTCACGGTGGTGGCGACGGCCACCGCCAGAGCGACCATGGTGACGTAGAGAATCATCGGCGCCTCACCTCCGGGATCGCGGTCAGTCTAAGCCATCCTTCACAAGACCCTGTTAAACCCATCGCGTGTTCCTGGGTTCATTCCGGGTAGTGCGCGTCAATGGCAGACATCGCGGTGTTCGACGTGGACGGCACCCTGGTCGACACGAACTATCAGCACGCGCTGGCGTGGTTCCGGGCGTTCCGGCGATATGACCTGACGCTCCCGGTGTGGCGGCTGCACCGGGCGATCGGGATGGGCGGCGACCAGCTGGTCGAGGCCGTCGCCGGCGGGGACGTCGAGAAGGAGCACGGCGACGACCTCCGGGCCGCCTGGGAGGAGGAGTACGCGCCGCTCCTCCCCGAGGTCCAGCCGTTCGAGGGCGCCCGCCGGGTGCTGGAAGACGCCTCCGAGGCCGGGCAGCGGGTGGTGCTCGCCAGCTCCGGGAAGGCCGAGCACGTCGAGCACTACCTCGACCTGCTGGACGCCCGGCCGCTGGCCGCCGCCTGGACCACGTCCGACGACGTCGAGCGGACCAAGCCCGAGCCGGATCTGGTCGCGGTGGCGATCGAGAAGGTCGGCGGCGGGACTGCGGTCATGGTGGGCGACTCGGTCTGGGACTGCGAGGCCGCCCGGCGGCTCGGCGTCGCCTGCTACGCGGTCCGGACCGGCGGTTTCTCGGTCGACGAACTCCGCGACGCCGGCGCCCGGGACGTCTTCGACGACCTGAACGATCTGCGGGACGGACTCCGCCGGAGCCGGTGAGCGTAGCCGCCCTATCCTGTGAGTTCGTTGATGACGCGGGAGGGGGCGGGTGAATGGCCAAGCGGCGCGCCCTGCCCGGCTACGCCCGGAACGTCTGGCAGTGGGTAGCGGCCGGACGTCCGGGCGGCCGGCACCGCGGCGGGGCGGCAGAACCCGGGCCGGACGCCACCGAGCAGCCCGAGCGTCCGGACCCGCGGCGGGCGGCCTCGGTCGACGACCTCGGCGACCCGACGTTCGGCCGGCCCGACCACGAACGTGCCCACCGGGAGCCCGGCGAGCGTCGTCGCAGCGATCAGATGCCCCGCTGGCTGCCCCGGGCGTTCATCGTCGCCGGGCTGACCGTGACCGGCTTCGTCCTCACCTGGTGGCTGCTCGGCCGCCTGCGTGACCTGATCGGGCTGCTGCTGCTCGCGCAGTTCCTGGCGTTCGCGCTCGAGCCGGCTGTGAACTGGCTGGCCCGGCGGGGCTGGAAGCGGGGCGCCGCGACCGGCGTCACGATGCTGGTCGTGCTGGCCGCGCTGGTCGGGTTCATGGTGGCGGTCGGCTCGCTGCTCGTCTCGCAGATCTCGACGCTGTCGGCGCGGCTCCCGCAGTACCTCGACCTGACCGTCGAGTGGGTCAACGACACGTTCAACTCCCACATCTCGATCCAACAGATCCAGAGCCAGTTCACGGCCGACGACGGGCCGTTCCGGCGCTGGGTGGAGGGCATCGCGAGCAACGCGGTCGACCTGAGCACGAGCGCGCTCGGCGTGGTCTTCCAGACGCTGACCGTGCTGCTGTTCGGCTACTACCTGTGCGCGGACGCGCCCCGGGTGCGCCGCTCGCTCTGCTCGGTGCTGCCGCCGGCCCGCCAGCGGGACGTGATGCGGGCCTGGGAGATCGCGGTCGACAAGACCGGCGGCTACCTCTACTCGCGGCTGGTGCTGGCGCTGGTGTCGAGCCTGGCGCACTACATCGTGCTGTCGATCCTCGGCATCCAGTACTCGGTGGCGCTGGCGCTCTGGGTCGGGCTCGTCTCCCAGCTGATCCCGACCGTCGGTACGTACCTGGCTGCGGCGCTGCCGCTGATCGTCGCGCTGGTCGCCGACCCGCTGGACGCGGCGATCCTGCTCGTGTTCGTGATCATCTACCAGCAGATCGAGAACTACCTGCTGCAGCCGCGCATCACCGCGCGGACGCTCGACCTGCATCCGGCGGTCGCATTCGGGGCCGTGCTGGCCGGTGCGGCCGTGCTCGGGCCGACCGGTGCCGTGCTGGCGATCCCGTTCGCGGCGATCAGCCAGACGTTCGTCGGGTCGTACATCCGCCGGTACGACGTCGAGGAGCACCCGATCCACGATCCGGTGGCGATGGCGCGGATACCGATCGCTCCCGCGCCGCCGATGCCGCCGCGCTCCGGCGACGACGCTCCGCACCATGCCGACGGCTCGGTCGCGGCTCCGGCCCCGGCGGAAGTGTCGGCGGAACCCGGGCCGGCGGTCGAGGACGAAGAGACGGGGCAGCGGGAGACGGGGCAGCGGGAGACGGGGCAGCGGGAGACGCCGGCCGCGCCCTAAAGTCCGGGATATGCCGCATGTGTACCAGCGTCCCGCTGGTGCGGACGGTCCCCGAACTCGTCGACGCCGTACCCGCCGGGCCCGCCGCCGGGCGGCCGCGGTCGCCGGCGGCGTCGCCGCGGTGTTCCTCGGCGGCCTCTCGGTGGCGAACTCGATGCTCGACGTGCGGCCGGTGGGCCACGGGCGCGGGGGCGGTACCGTGGCCGATGAACGCCGTTCGGCCCGCCAGCCGGACGTGCCCGCACCGGCACAGGGGGCCGCACTGTATCCGCAGGGACCGTCCGTTCGAGTTCCGTTCGGCAGCCTCTCCCGGGCGCGGTACCGCGGCGCGGTGATCCGTCCGTCCGGGCCGCAGGAGAACCTCAACGCGACCGTGGCCGCGTACTACCGGCACTGGCAACGCGCGTTCGTCCGCTCGCGGCCGTGCGGCCGCGACTGGTCGGCGGTCGTCTCACCGGACGCCGGGCTGCCCTACATCGGTGAGGCCCAGGGCTGGGGCCTGGTGATCACCGCGCTGATGGCCGGTGCGGATCCGCACGCGAAGGAGCAGTTCGACGCGATCCTGCGGTACGTGCTCGGGCACCCGTCGTCGATCGATCCCGACCTGCACGCGGCCGAGCAGAACGAGCGCTGCGAGAGCATCAACGGCGGTGACTCGGCCACCGACGGCGACCTGGACATCGCCTACGGCCTGCTGCTGGCCGACGAGCAGTGGGGCGGGTATCGCGAGGTGGCGCTCCGCCGGATCGAGGCGATCAAGCGCAGCCTCGTCGACCCGCGGTCGCACCTGCTCCGGGCGGGCGACTGGGCCCGCGACGGCGACGACGAGGTCAGCCGGATCTCCCGCTCGTCGGACTGGATGCTCGGGCACTTCCGGGCGTTCCGCGCGGTCACCGGCGACCCGTTCTGGGATCGGGTGCTCGACGCGCACCTGTCGCTGATCACCCGTCTGCAGGGGTCGTACTCGCACGGCACCGGGCTGCTGCCGGACTTCGTGACCGGCATCGACCGCGAGCCGCGCCCGGCCGACGGCGAGATCCTGGAGAGCGAGAACGACGGTCGGTACTGGTGGAACGCCTGCCGGGTACCGTGGCGGATCGGTACCGACGCGGTGCTCTCGGGTGACCCACGGTCGGTCGCGGCGGCCGGTGCGCTCAACACGTTCGCCCGGAACGTCTCGGGTGACGATCCGACGCGCATCCGGGCCGGGTACTCGCTGAAGGGTCGGGCGCTCACCGACGACCTCGAGCCGGCGTTCGTGGTGCCGTTCGCGGTGCCGGCGATGCTCGATCCGGGTGGTCAGCGGTGGATCGACAATCAGTGGCACTATCTGACGTCGACGCCGGTGCGGTCGGATGCGTACTACCCGGCGACGATCGGCCTGCAGGTGATGATCGTGCTCACCGGCAACTGGTGGACCCCGGGAGTCTTCTAGGGGTTGTGTGACCGGCCGGGTTCTCGGGTGCTTCGTCGGTGGGATGTCCCGGACCGATACCGGTCCCGGACCGCCCCTGAGCGCCTGCGCCGCTGGACCGCGGCGGGCTGAGCAGCACGTCCGCCTCGCCGCGGACGGGCCGGGAACGGCCCCGCAAAACGCCTTGACCGGGTGGTCGGGAACCAGGCGTATACGCATCCCCGACCCCGGGTCGCGCTGCGGCGGCGCGGGATCGCGGTGGCCGATAAGGCCTATTCTCATCCCTCGACCCGCGCCGCGCTAGGGCGCCGCAAGGTCGCGGTGACAATTCCTGAGCGGTCCGACCAGATCGCCCGGCGCGCCGCAAAGGGCTCGGCCGGAGGCCGGCCCCCGGTCTTCCACCGGCAACGTAACCTCGTTGAACGATGCTTCAACCGGCTCATACAGTTCCGCGCGGATCGCGACCCGGTATGCCAAACGCGGCCGCTGGCCGAGCCCTTAGCTTCAGCCGGACGGCCATGGGCCGTCCCCGCCCCTCGACCGCGGATCTTGCTGCTCAGCCCGCCGCGGAACCGCCCGATCGCCTCGCCTTGATGCGCCCGAACGACGCTGGAATCAACGTGGAAGGTGCACTCGATCTCCCCGACCGCGTCGTCGTGGACCTGGACGTGTTCCAGGATCCGGTCTCGAGTTCCGTCCGCGGACCAGCGGCGCAGCCGCTCATGAGCGGTACCGGTCCGGACCCGGCAACAACGACGCGATCCGCTCCCGCCCCGGCGGCGTGCCGGGGCGGTGGGGCTAGCTGTTCGGGGCGGGTTGGAACGTATTGGCGAAGTTCTGGAAGATCGGTCTGCCGGAGTTCCAGAGATTCGACGGCGTCTCCCAGTACAGGCTGTACGCCTGGGTCTTCGACGTCGCGAAGCCGCGGTTGATCACGTGGATCTGCTGGCCATCGCGGTTGAACGTGAACTCCCAGTCGGCCGCGGTGAGCGAGTTCAGGTAGTCGATCTTCTTGATGTAGATCCGGTTGTAGCCGTTGCCCTGGTCTCGGCGGTACTGCTCCTGACCCCGCCAGTCCGCCACGGCGTCGGGCTTCGGCTGGTCGGACTGCTCGATCAGCAGGAAGAAGCCCTTGCCGTCCTGGATCCGGAAGTCGGTGCCCCGGACCTCGGTCCGCCAGCCGTTGGGGATGCCGATCGTGAAGCCGCCCGGGCCGGTGACCCGGCGCCAGCCGGCCGGCAGCGCGGTGGTGCCGGTGCCGGTGCCGTTGCCGTTACTCGCGGACGCCGACGGGCTCGCCGGGGCGCTGGGGGAGGCCGACGCGGGCGCCGACGGGCTGCCGCTCGGTGCGGCCGACGATGCCGACGGCCCGGCCGGCGACGCCGAAGACGTCGACGGGGTGGCCGCGTTGTCGTCCCCATTGCGGTTCGAGAGCACGTAGGCGAGACCGGCCACCACGACCAGCACGATGACCACGGCGGCGATCGCGCCCAGCAGCGGGCCGCGGGATTTCGGGCGCTCGGCGGGAGCCATCGGCGTGCTGCCGGGCGGCGGAATCGACGCCCGCCTCGGCGTCTTGACCGCCGGCTCGGAGCCGAAACCGGCCACGGCGGGCTCGTCGGCGTCGGCACCGGCGGCGGCCGGCGAGACCGGGGCCGGGCTGACCGAGGCCTCCTCCGGGGAGGTCCGCTGCGCGGGCGCGGCGGAGCCGGCCGGAGCCGCCTCGGCCGCGGGCGCGGCCGGGCTCGTCGGCGCGGCCGGGCTGATGGGCGCAGCCGGACTGACAGGCACCGCCGGGCTGGTCGGCTTCACCGATGCCGGACCCGCAGCCGCCGCCGGGCCTGAGCCCGCCGCCGGGCTGGTCGGCTTCACCGCACCGGCCGCGGAACCCGCGGCCGAAGCCGCCTCGACGGCCGGCAGCACGGCCGTCCGGGTCGGCGTCCGACGACGGGGACGCTCGGGCGCGGGTGGCAGCGCGGCCAGCGAGATCTTGCGCAGCGCGAGCCGCGCGTCGTCGACCGACGGACGCTTCGCCGGCTCGCGCTGGAGCAGCGCGGTGAGCACCGGCGCCAGCGGACCGGCCTTCACGAACGGATCGGGGTCTTCCATCGCCGCGGCGGTCAGAATCGGGACGATCCCGTCCCGATCGTACGGCGGACGCCCCTCGACGGCCGTGTAGAGCGTCGCGCCGACGGCCCACAGGTCGCTGGCCGGGCCGGCGGGCAGGCCGCGGGCGCGCTCCGGCGCGATGTACGACGGCGAACCGAGGATCAGGCCCGACCGGGTCATCGCCGGGTCACCCTGCACGCTGGCGATGCCGAAGTCGGCCAGCACCACCCGGCCGTTGTCGCCGACCAGCACGTTGCTGGGCTTCACGTCCCGGTGGAAGATGCCGGACGCGTGCGCGACGCCGAGCGCGTTGAGCAACTGGACGCCGATCGAGGCCACCCGCTCGGGCGGCAGCGGCCCCTCGTCGCGGACGACCTGGTTCAGGCCGCGGGCCTGGACCAGCTCCATCACGATCCACGGCCGGCCCTCGACCTCGACGACGTCGAAGACCGTGACGACGTTGGGGTGGCTCAGCCGGGCGGCGGCGCGGGCCTCACGCTTGGTGCGCTCCATGAGGTCGTCGCGGGTCTCGTCGTCGACGCCCGGGGGCAGCAGCACTTCCTTGACCGCGACATCGCGGTCGAGCAGCTCGTCATGGGCGCGCCACACCGTGCCCATACCCCCGCGACCAAGCTGGTCGACGAGGCGGTAGCGGCCCGCCAAGACCGTCTGCTGCGTGTCGGCCATCGCTCTGAGGTACCCCCGAGTCCGTCACCGAAACGATACCGATTCTCCACTGTGTCCGTTGAACGGGGGATCGGTGCTGTACTTGCCCAGGTCAGAATGGGTCAGCAGGTCAAGTGGCCTGCGTCATAGCAAACCGGTCAGTTTGCCGGTTTTGGGCCAACGCGGAGTTTCGGGCAGCTGAATGTCTGATCGGGCTTGGTCCCAAAACGGAAACAGCTATGGAGCTCAGGCCCACCACGGCGGTACGAAGTTGCAGGTCCCGCCGTCATTTGCGGGGCCACCACGGACGGTTCAGGGGAACCGCCCGCGTGAAGGAGGACCTGTGCGTAACCCTCTCGCCCGCCGGTTCAGCCGGGTTGCGGCGCTGACCACGGCGGCAGCGCTCGCGCTGGCGATCACGGCCTGCTCGCCGCCCGAGAAGAACGACGACTCGAGCAGCAGCGGCGACACGGCGAAGGCGGCCACCGCCACCAGCGCCAAGGACCTCGGGAGCCTCGACGACCTGGTCGCGGCCGCGAAGAAGGAGGGCGCTCTCAACGTCATCGCGCTCCCGCCGGACTGGGCCAACTACGGCAACATCATCAAGGCCTTCGAGAGCAAGTACGGCCTCAAGGTCACCTCGGCCCAGCCGGACGCGTCCAGCGCCGACGAGATCACCGCGGCCAAGCAGCTCAAGGGCCAGGACCGCGCGCCGGACGTGTTCGACCTCAGCCCGGCCGTCGCCGCCGCGAACACCGACCTGTTCGCGCCGTACCAGACAGAGAAGTTCGCCGACATCCCGGCCGACCTCAAGGACCCCAAGGGCACCTGGGTCAACGACTACGGCGGCTACATGTCGATCGGCTACGACTCGGCCAAGGTCCCGGCTCCGGCGTCGATCGCCGACCTGCTCAAGCCCGCCTACAAGGGCAAGGTCGCGCTCAACGGTGACCCGACGCAGGCCGGCGCCGCGTTCAGCGGTGTCGTGATGGCCGCGCTGGGCAACGGCGGTTCGGCCGACGACATCGCCCCGGGCGTCGAGTTCTTCAAGAAGCTCAAGGCCGCCGGCAACTTCCTGCCGGTCGACCCGACCCCGGCGACGATCGAGTCGGGCCAGACCCCGGTCGTCATCGACTGGGACTACCTGAACGTCGCCGAGGCGGCCAAGCTCACGACCTGGAAGACCGTCGTCCCGGCGAACGCCGTGCTCGGCAGCTACTACGTCCAGGCGATCAGCAAGGACGCTCCGCACCCGGCCGCGGCGCGGCTCTGGCAGGAGTTCCTCTACTCGGACGAGGGTCAGAACCTGTGGCTCGCCGGTGGCGCCCGCCCGGTGCGCGCCGACTCGATGGAGAAGGCCGGCACGATCGACAAGGCCGCCTACGGGAAGCTCCCGGCCGTGACCGGCACGCCGGTCTTCCAGACCGACGAGCAGACCACGAAGACCAAGGAATACCTCGCCGCGAACTGGGCGAAGGCCGTTGCCTGAGTCAGCTCCTCCGATTGAGGTGCTGACCCGTCCGACCCCGCCTCCCGCACCAGGGGGCGGGGTCGGGCGGTCACGCCTCCGGTCACTGCCGTCACTGCTCGGCGTCGTGCCGTTCGGCGCCTACGTCGTCATCTTCCTGATCATTCCGACGCTCGTCGTCGCGATCGGGGCGTTCACCGCCAACCCGGAGGACGGGGGCGGCGTCACGCTGGCGAACATCAAGGCGCTGGGTGAGCGGCAGGTGCTCGACGCGTTCGTCTTCAGCATCTCGCTGTCGGCGGCGTCGGCGCTGATGGGCGCGATCCTGGGTGCGCTGCTCGCGTACGCGGTGGCGACCGCCAAGCCGAACGGGATGCTGCGCCGGGTCGTCACGTCGGCCTGTGCGGTGCTCGCGCAGTTCGGCGGCGTCACGCTGGCGTTCGCGTTCCTGGCGACGATCGGCCTCACCGGCTTCATCACGCTCTACCTGCAGAACCACTTCGACGTGAACATCTTCTCGGGTGGCGTCTGGCTGTTCGAGTTGCCGGGCCTCACGCTGGTCTACACGTACTTCCAGATCCCGCTGATGGTGATCGTGTTCCTGCCCGCGCTGGACGGGATCCGTCCGCAGTGGCGGGAGGCGGCCGAGAGCCTCGGCGGCTCGACCTGGCAGTACTGGCGCCTGGTCGGTGGCCCGCTGCTGGCCCCGGCGTTCCTCGGCTCGACGCTGCTGCTGTTCGCGAACGCGTTCTCGGCCTACGCGACCGCGGCCGCCCTGGTCAGCCAGGGCTCGCCGATCGTGCCGCTGCAGATCCGGAACGCGCTCACCAGCGAGGTGCTGCTCGGCCAGCAGAACGTCGGCAAGGCGCTGGCGCTCGGCATGGTCGTCGTCGTCGCGATCGTCATGTGGCTCTACGCGCTGCTGCAGCGTCGGACGTCACGGTGGCTCGGGTGAACGCGGCCCGGCGCCGGAAGCTGGCGCTCTTCCGCTGGATCGTCGTCGTCGTGCTCGGCCTGTTCTTCCTGCTCCCGCTGTACGCGATGCTGGAGTTCACGACCCGCGCGGCGAACGGCCGCACCGCGCAGACGTGGAAGACGCTGGCCGACTGGCGGCAGATCCAGGAGAACTATCCCGATCTGTCGACCGGCATCGTCTACTCGCTGGAGCAGGCGGCGTTGACCGCCGTGCTGATGCTGATCCTGCTCGTCCCGACGATGGTCTGGGTCCGGCTCCGGCTGCCCTGGCTCCGCCGTCCGATGGAGTTCCTCTGCCTGCTTCCGCTGACGATCCCGGCGATCGTCCTCGTGGTGGGTCTGGCTCCGGTCTACGCCTGGGTGACGTACCTGGTCAACGGCTCGTCGATCTGGCTGACGTTCGCCTACGTGATCCTCGTCCTGCCGTTCGCGTACCGGGCGCTGGACGCCGGGCTCTCGGCGATCGACGTCAAGACGCTGTCCGAGGCGGCCAGGAGCCTCGGCGCCGGCTGGGGCACGGTGCTCTGGCGGGTCGTGCTGCCGAACATCCGCTCGGCGGTGCTGTCGTCGGCGTTCCTCTCGGTCGCGCTGGTGCTCGGCGAGTTCACGATCGCGTCCCTGCTCAGCCGGGAGAACCTGCAGGTCGCGATCAACCTGCTGGGTAAGAGCGACACGCAGATCTCGGTCGCGGTGTCGCTGGTCGCGTTGGTTCTCGCGTTCGTCCTGTTGTTCGCGCTCTCGTTCGTCGGTGGCCGACGACGGTCTTCGAAGGAAGCCTCATGACGGTTGCTACGGATTTGCGCCAGGACAGCCTGGAAGTCGCGCTGGCCGGCCTGCGCCGCTCGTACGGCCCGGTGCACGCGCTGGACGGGCTCGACCTCACGCTGGCGCCGGGTGAGCTGGTCGCGCTGCTCGGCCCGTCCGGGTGCGGCAAGACCACCGCGCTACGCGTGCTGGCCGGTCTCGAGGACGCGGACTCGGGCACGGTGACCGTCGGCGGGAAGGACCTGACCCGGGTTCCGGCCAACAAGCGGAACATGGGCATGGTCTTCCAGGCCTACAGCCTGTTCCCGCACCTCACCGCGGTCCAGAACGTCGAGTTCGGACTGCGGTTGCGCGGGATCGGATCGGCCGAGCGCCGGAAGCGGGCGTCCGAGGCGCTCGACCTGGTCGGGCTCTCGGCGCAGTCGGGCCGGTTCCCGCACGAGATGTCCGGCGGGCAGCAGCAGCGGGTCGCGCTGGCCCGGGCGCTGGCGATCCGGCCGGCCGTGCTGCTGCTCGACGAGCCGCTCTCGGCGCTGGACGCGAAGGTCCGCGTGCAGCTGCGGGACGAGATCCGGCGGATCCAGCTGGAGGTCGGCACCACCACGCTGTTCGTGACCCACGACCAGGAGGAGGCCCTCGCGGTCGCCGACCGGGTCGGCGTCATGCGGGCGGGCAACCTGGAGCAGATCGGGGCTCCGGAGGAGGTCTACGCTCGCCCGTCGACGGCGTTCGTCGCCGAGTTCGTCGGGCTGAGCAACCGGCTTCCCGGTGAGGTCCGGGACGGCGGGGTGGTCGAGGTCCTCGGGCAGGTGCTGCCGATGGCGTCGGCCGAGGCCGCCTCCCGTGGGACGGCGGTGACCGCCTACGTGCGGCCGGAGGCCGTGCAGGTCTCCGCCGACGACACTGCGGACGCCCGGGTGGTGGCCGCCGCGTTCCTCGGGCCGAGCAGCCGGGTGACGGTGACGATGCCGGGCGGTGAGACCGTGATCGCGCAGGTGCCCAGCTCGACCGTGTCGTCGCTGGGTCCGGGCACGGCGGTGCGGGTGTCGTTCGCGCCGACCCCGGTCGCGGTCTCCGTCTGATCGGTGGGGCCGCGACTACCCGCCGCGGCCACGCCCCCTCCTACGTGTGTGTTCCTGGGCTCACTCCAGCCGGGGTGAGCTCAGGACTCCGTCTTCGACCGCGCGGTCGCGGAGTTCGAGCTTCGTGCGGGCCGCGCGCCCGGCCTGCTCGTACTTGTCGCGGACGCGGTCCAGGTAGCTCTTCGCCGTGCCCTGCTTGACGTTCAGGCGCCGCGCGACGCTGGACATCGTCAGGCCCGAGGCGTAGAGGCGCAGGGCCTCGCGCTCCTGGCCGGAGAGTTCCGGCACGCCGTAGGTCTTCGTCCGCTGGATCAGCGCCGCGTGGCTCTGCGACACGTGCCGCTCGCCGTTGGCCGCCGCGGCCAGCGCCTGGCGCATGTCGGTCGCGTCCTGCGATTTGCGGACGTAACTGAGCGCACCGGCGCGGCCGGCCTCGTGCACCAGGCCGGCGTCGTCGATCGTGCTGCACGTGACGACCGCGAAACCGGCCTGGATCAGCGCCATCACGTTCTCGGCGACCCTCCGCCCGTCGCGCAGGCGCAGATCGAGCAGTGCGACCGGAGCGAGCGGGGTGATCGGGCCGTCGTCGGCGAACGTTCGCGGGCGCATCGACGGGACCGAGGCGGTGCCCCGCGCCGGTTCGCCCGGGTGCACGCCGTTGTTGCGCCGCAGCGTCTCGTACGGCGTCCGGCTGTACCCGCCGGTGCCGTTGGTTCTCATTCCGTTGGGTTGAGCGACGCGCGCGAGCAGCTCGGTCACCGACTTCGCGGTCCCGACCACCCGGACGTCGAGTCCGTCGGTCGTCCCGTCGGGTCTCGGGGCCGCGTGGGAGAGCCAGGCGGCTATCCCGTGCAACAGGATCTCGTCATCGTCGATGACCACCACGCGGACCACGCCACCACGGCTCAGGCCGCTGTCTTCGTGTCCCATGTCACCTCCAGCCAGGCGATGCTCGTCATTTCGGGTTCTACGTCAACGCGGATATGTCGATCAGGAATCAGTTGGTTGCCGGTGCCGACCGCCACCGCCTCCAGTACCGGCGCGGGCGTGCCGGTAGGGAAGCAGAACGTGATCGCGATCTCCTCGGGCGTTCCCCGGACGGTGAACGTGGCCTCACCGGGCAGCGCCTCCATCAGCATCCGATCGGCCAGCCGCGTGAACGTGCGCTGCCAGTCGGGGGAGAGGGCGTCCAGGCCGTCGCCGAGATGCAGGATCGGTACGACGTCGCGCTGCCTCGCGCTGCGGGTGACGGCGGCGACGGCGTCCAGGGTGGCTATCGGGGTCGTGAGGTCGTCGTGGTCGACCAGCGCGCGGACCTCCGCGGCGGCGAGCTCGCACCGTCTTCGAACGACTGGGGTCTCCGGGTTCGCGCTGCCGTTGGCCAGGGCCCGGAGCAGCGGGAACAGGTCGCGGTTGAGGGCCGCGTCGCGTTGCTTGCGATCGGCGGTCACGGCCTCGCGCGCTGCGCGCGCAGCGTCCAGATGGTGCTGTTCGGACAGCGCGGCCGCCGCGTCGGTCGCGTGCTGACGGAGCTGGAGGACGATCACCAGCGCGCCGACCTGGGGAATTCCGGCACCGAAGACGACGCCGAGCGCGTACGCGAAGGCCGGGCCGGAGCCGCTCCACTCGATCGTCACCGCGCTGAGCGTGGTGAGCGCCAGCGACAACCAGGCCAGGTCGAACCACCGCGGACGCTGGACCGCGAACACCGAGAGGATCCAGCCGAGGACGCCGATCGGCCAGTTGGCCGGCGTGAGCAGGCCGGCCGGGGTGCAGTCGAGCAGGACGGCGAGCGCGGCGACGACCGAGAGGCCGGTGAGCCACCACGCGTGCCGGTCGATCAGGTCCGAGGGGAACCGGCCCTTGCCCTGCACCGTGACCAGCGCGACCTGGATCAGCGTGACGACGAACAGCACCAGCCAGCCGGAGAGCGCGGCCCAGCCCGAGCGGTACTCCGACCAGCTCGTGATCAGCAGGCCCAGGCTCAGCGCCTGCCAGAAGTGGCCGATCCAGGCGAGCGCGAGCAGCCCGTAGCGGGTGAAGCGGTCGGCGAGGACGCGCTCCTCGATCAGCGGGCCCGGCTCGGCCTCGCCGGGCGCCGGCGCGGGGTCGGCGACGCCGGACGGCGCGGGCTCCCACTGGGCCCCGGGCCGGACCAGGCGGGCCTCGGCCAGCGACCAGCGGAGCGTGACGACGGTGCCGCGCCCGATCGCGGACCGGACGTACGCGGCCCCGCCGACCGCGGCCATCCGGCCGGTCAGCGACTTCGACAGGCCGAGCCCGCCGCTGCCCGCGTTGGCCGGGTCGAAGCCGCGGCCGCGGTCGTGGATCGTGAGCTCGAGCGCGTCCGCGGTACCCCGGGCGGCGATGCCCACCTCGGTGGTGCCCGCGTGCTTCTCGACGTTCGACAGCGCCTCCCGGCTGGCGGCCGCGAACGCCGCGGTCACCTCGGCCGGGAGCACGTCGTCCGGAGCGCCGTCGGCGAGGTAAGGCCGCAGCCCGCGGTAGGACGCCTGCCGGGCGGCGACGGCGACGAGCTGGCGGCCGGTGCGCAGCGGCTCGTCGGACTCGGAGTCGCGGGACAGGGCCTCGAGGTCGTCGGTGCAGCGGGCGCGCACGATGTCGGCGCGGCCCCGCAGGCCGCCACGGGCGATCGCGGTCAGCGTCGTCAGCACCGTGTCGTGCAGCAGGAGACGGCGGGCGCCGCGGTCGTGCAGACGGGCCTGCTCCACCGTGTCGGTGCGGCCGGTGATGTTGCGCCTGGCGATCGTGGCGCTCGCGTTGGTCGCACCGAGCCGGACCAGGTGGACCAGCATGAGGCCGATCGCGGCCAGGGCCAGCAGCACGCCTGCGGCCTGCGCGGTGCCCTCGAGCGGACGGGCCAGCCCGAGCGGTTCGTTGCTGCCGGCCTGGATGCCGGCGACCCGGGAGCCGAACAGATACGCGGCGATCTCGACCAGGGCGACCGCCCAGACCAGCGGAGCGCGAAGCCGCCAGGCCGCGAGCAGGATCGAGACGCCGGCCCAGCCGACGACCCAGCTCCCGGCGGCGCCGACGAACTCGGTGGGGAGCAGACGAACCATGGCGATCAGCAGCCCGACTGAAACGAGCGTGTCGCCGAGAACCGCCCAGACCGGTAACTGTCCGCCACGCCAGCACGTCCAGGCCGCGATCAGCCCCCAGGCGATCGCGCCGGCGAGGAGCACGTCCCGCCAGTACGACGGCGCGGCCACCGGCCCGCTGGCGTACGCGACGACCGGCGCGATGACGCACCAGGCCGTCCGCAGAATCGCCGCCGATCGGGCCGCCACCGGCCCCAACCCGACTTCGCGGGAGAGGAGTGTCGGCGCCGGGAGCGCGGAATCCGTAGGTGTAGCCGGGTCACCGTCGTGGTACTCGGGCGGCACGTGCGCCGGTCTACCGCGTAATGCGTAGACCAATGTCAGTGGCATCCCGTCGATCCTTCGGTCTCGTCGGTCGGGCGGAATTCGTCTCTATTCGGGCTTAACACATCGGCTAGGAATGCGAAAACCTTTCAGGTATCGATTTCTGTGCTGTACTTCCCCGTTGGCGGGGCTGCTCACTCGTGCTGGTTCCGACCGGTACCAAAGATTCTTATTCGGTGGGTGACGCTGAGTGACTATTTCGGAGCCGGTCGATCGGTGACGCTCTGCAATGGGCTGGTGTCGCTGCTGCATTAGTGACGGATCGAGTCGCGGAATTGCGGGTGCGGCCCGCGCTCGGTCGGACACTGTGGATTCCCCGGAACCGGATTCCGTAGTGACGCGGATCGGAGTATGCCCCCAAACTGGAGCCAGTGGGGGGCAGGGCTCGTGGGCAGGGACGGTTCGGCGGGTCGGCTGAGGAGCGGGTAGTCCGTCCGGCCGAGGCGACTGGGTCGTGTGACCGGTGGGTGCTCTGAGGCTGGTGTTCGGCGGGCCGGCGGCGCGGCTTAAGAGAGCCCGAAGGCTCGCGTAAACCGGGCACCCGAATTGACCGGAGGGCAGTGGCACCCGGCACGATGAGACCCGTTTAGATGAGCACCGGTCTGTACGGCGGGTGCGGGGGTACTGGACGCATTCAGCGTCCGGTGTGGAGTGCGGAGGAACGGCTTGACCAGCAGGGCGTCAACCGACAAAGGCGTTCGGGCGTGACCCGGAATCGCCCGGAGGATGACTCGCGGGACGCGCTGGCCGAGACCGACTTCTTCGGAGCACCGCGTTCCCGGGACGGTGGCGCGCGAGCGCGGGCGCGTTCCGGGGATACGGGAGAGCTCCGATTCGGCACCGATCTGCCCGACTCCGGCCGTGGCCGTCATCGTGGTCAGCTCGGGCGGGACGCCGACACCGATCCGGGCCGTGGGCCCGGGGGGATAGCCGAATGGCGTCGTGATCTGGACGCCTACCGGACGCCGGAGCCGCGCCGCGAGCCCGAGCCGCAGCGGGAGCTCGAGGTTCGGCCGGAGGCGCAGTCGCGGCGCGACCTGGATTGGCGCCGGGAGCCGCCGGCCGGTGAGCGGGAACCCGGGGAGGCTCCTCGGCGCGCGGTGACCGGCGGCGCGGTGACCGGTAGAGCGGTGACCGGTAGCGCGGTGACCGGTAGCGCGGTGGCCGGCAGCGCGGTGGCCGGGGTGGCCGGGGCGGTGGCCGCCCGCTCGACCGGTGGGACCGACGGCGGGCGCCCGGACGACGCATTCCGGACGGCCGGCCTGGCCTCGGAACGACCGAGTAGCTTCTTCGCGCCGGTCAGCGCTGTGCCCGACCGGTCGTCCAGGCCCGAGGGGCCGGCCGCTTTCGCCGGCCCGACCGGCTGGTCGGCCTCGCCGACCGCTCCGCCGACGGCCACGGCTGAGGCGGACGCCGAGACCCGGGTGATCAGCAAGCCGCGGGCGGCGGCCGGTGGAGCCGCTGCTCCGGGCGGGCGGCTGGCCGGGTTGCGGCGGGTGCTGCGCCGGCGGTGGTTCGCGCCGGGGCTGGCCGGTGGGGCCGTGCTCGGCTCGGTCGCGCTGGTCACCGGCGTCGCGCAGTTCGCCGGTACCGCCTGCGCGGCCGCCCCGGTCGCCGTCCACGCCGCGGTACCCGCGCCGGGCACGACCGTCACCGGCAACGCCACGTTCTTCGACGGCGGAGTCGGCAACTGCTCGTACCCTTCGTTACCCGCCGACGACCTGTACGTCGCGCTGGGCCCCTCGGAGTACGCCGGATCGGCCGCCTGCGGCGAGTACCTCGACGTCACCGGCCCGGACGGCAAGGTCCGGGTCAAGGTCGTCGACCAGTGCCCGGAGTGCGCGGCCGGCCACATCGACCTCAGCCGCGAGGCGTTCGCCCAGATCGCCGACCCGGACGCCGGCGACGTCCCGGTGACCTACACCGCGGTCGCCAACCCGCCGGTGCCGGGCAACCTGAGCGTCCAGGTGAAGGACGGTTCCTCGGAGTTCTGGCTCGCGCTACTCGTCGACAATCACGGGAACCCGCTGACCAAGGTCGAGGTCTCGTCCGGCGGAGCTTTCACGGCGCTGAGCCGCACGACGTTCAACTTCTGGGTCGCCGAAGGCGGCCTCGGCGCGGGACCGTTCTCGGTGCGGGTCACCGACAACCAGGGCCGGACCGCGACGATCCCGGACATCGGGCTGAACCCGGGCGAGGTGCAGCAGTCGGACGTCGCGATGGGCGACGGTCCGGTGATCGCCCCGGTCGCACCGACGAAGTCGGCCTCGGCCTCGACTTCGGCTTCGCCGAAGCCGGCCGGGTCCTCCCAAACGTCGGACTCGGCTTCGGCCGATTCGGACGACACACCGCTCGCGGCTGGCGTTCCGGACAGCAGCACCCGAGCCGGGAGCGGCTCGACCACGGCGGCGACCCCGGACGCGGACGCGTCCGAGGAACTCGCGGCCAACCCAGTACCGTCGACGTCGGCCGCGACACCTCGCGCGTCCGAATCGACGGCCGGATCCACGGGGCGGAACACATGTGGCTAGGCCCAGGGGGGCGTCGGCGGTTGGTGGCCCGGCGAGGGCGTCGTCGCCCGGCGTCCGCACGGAGGGGGCCGGTCGGCCCGCAGCTGAGCCGGCCGCCGGCCGGTCAGCCCAAATCATCCCGCTGAGGGGTCCATCGGTTCGACAATGACCGGATGGCGCACGCCACGGTCACCGTCGACCTCGTCGTCCGCGATCTCCTCCACGAGGACCTCGCGGGCTGCGCGTGGACCGGCCACGTGCCGTTCATCTCGGCCGCCCTCGGGCGGCGGACGGCCGGTGCGGTCGACTACCTGGCCGTGTGCGGTCCGAGCGACTTACCGGTCGGCGTCGGCGGCGTGGACTACAGCCGCCAGGCGGACGCGGGGTGGCTCTGGCAGTTCGCCGTGCACCCGGCGTTCCGTTCGTGCGGCGTCGGCACGCTGCTCGTGCGCAGCGCCGAGGACCGCATCCGGCAGCGCGGGCTGTCCTTCGCCGAGTTGGGCGTCGAGCAGACGAACCAGGGTGCGCGTCGGCTGTACACGCGGCTGGGCTACGAGGTCACGCGCGAGCAGGACGAGGAGTGGGATGCGCTGGACGCCGCCGGACGGCCGGTCCGGCGGCGGGCGCACTGCGTCATGATGCGGCGGGCGCTGTGATGGTGCGTCGGCCGTTCAGTCTCCGACCTCGACGACCTTGAGCAGGACGATCGAGACGTTGTCCTTGCCGCCGCCCTCGAACGCGGCGTGCAGGAGCGCGTTGACCGACTCGATCGGGTCGGCGTGCGGGTTGGCGAGCGCGGCGGGCAGGGCCTCCGGCTCGCTGTAGTCGGTCAGGCCGTCGCTGCAGAGCAGGAAGCGGTCGCCCGGCACCACGCGGTGCTCGGAGACGTGCGGGTGGATGACGCTCTCCTGGCGGGTGCCGCCGAGCGTCTGCGTCACGATCGTGGTGAACCGCCGGCCCGACGACGGGTCGAGCGGCGGCGAGTCGTCGACCGAGAGCTGCTCGAGCGCGCCGTCGTCGTGCACCCGGTAGCAGCGGCTGTCGCCGACGTTCAGGCAGAACGCCCGGTCGCCGTCGAGGACCAGGCCCACGACCGTGGTGCCCATGCCGTACCAGTCGGGGTTGTGCGCCATCTCGGCGAACACCGCGTCGCTGGCGCCCCGGACGGCTCCGACGATGGCTTCCTCGTCGTGCAGGTCGGGGGTGGCGTCGGACAGCAACGCGGCGGCCAGCCGGCTGGCCCGGAAGCCCTCGACGTGCCCGCCGAGCCCGTCGGCGACGAGGAACGACACCGGGCGATGGGTGTTCACGTCCAACCGCACGGGCTCGTTCTCGAACGCGCCGGAGAGGAACCCAGCGACCGCCAGGGTGTCCTCGTTGCGGCCGCGGACCAGGCCGCGGTGCGTCACCGCGACTACGTCGACCCTGGTCACCGTGGACCTCCTCTACCGGCTCTGTGGCGACAGGCTATGCCCCGCCAGCATCCTGTGCTGCTCTCCGCGCCGCGCACGGCCGGAAAGCAACAGCGTCCGACGCGCGACGTGTGGCTGACGCCGCGGCCCCGGACCGGCAATCACTATGGACGCCGTCTACCGACGTCACCGCGCGGATGGTACCCAGTCGGCGCCAACCCGTCCGCTCGCGGCCCGGGTTTGTGGGTGTGGCGAGGTCTGGGGGCAAGACCCTTCGGGCGTTCTGGGGATATCCGGCCGGGTTGTGGACGGGCTAATCGGCGAGTGGATTCCGCGCATTCTGAGTGCCTCTTCGGAAATGGGAGGTGTTCTCATGGCGGGCAGTTTCGTGGGCGTGGCGGTACTCGTCGCCGGTGCGCTGGCCCTGAGTGCGGGCGGGCCGGCCCCGGTGACGTTCCACGTCCGGTACCAATCGGAGGGCGGCAGCCACCAGACGTACCTGGATGCCCTGCAGAGCGGGGGTGTGGCGGGGGAGGCGTGGCTCGATTCGTCCGAGCACGACGAGCGGCGGGCGCGCACGCTGACGGTCTGCGACCGGCGGGCCGACGGGGTCGGGGTCGCGGCCCGCATTCTCGTTCCGGACGGTCGCCGAATTGTCTATTCGGCGTCGGTCGGGAAGCGTTGTTTCGAGCGCGTGCTCGGTTATCCGATCGTGCGCTGGCAATTGTGGTTCGGCGGCGCGTTCTCCGGCGAGGTGCCGGCGCCGCCGCTGGTGTGAAGCTCGTGGAGCCAGGCCTGGTCGGCGACGGCGTCCCGGGTCCAGTGCCCGCGGACGCCGGGCCGGCCGGCCAGGTAGTCGGTGACGGTCTCGGGGTCCCAGCCGTGCGCCTCGGCCAGCCCGCCCGCGATCATCCCGAGGTAGCGGGGCGCCGGTGGGTTCGGTTCGACGTCCGCGCAGGCCCACGGTGCGGTGAACGTCACCATCGGGTGCCCGTCCAGCCGGCCCGGGCTGACCAGCGTCTCGTACCGGCCCGGGCCCAGCTGCGCCCGGCCGTCGGCCAGCGCCGTGCCCAGGTCGAGGTCGACGTCGGGCACGCGGGCCATCTCCTGCGCGGCGATGTCGGCGAACTGACCGGCGGTGACCAGGTAGCCGCGGGCGGCGGCCCGGCCGGGTAAGGCCGGGTCGTAGAACGCCATGCCGCCGGTCCAGGTGAGCGACTCGAGCGCGAAGTAGATGCCGCCGGGCAGGAACACCGGGGCGGTGCGGCGGGGCGGGCGGGCGTCGCGGCAGCCGGGGTAGACCCGGGCGGCGCCGGGCGGCTGCCCGCCGGCCAGGTAGTAGCGGAGCCGGTCGGCGTGCAGGTTCGACCCGTAGGCGACGTACCACACGAGCTCGGCCACTGCCCCAGCGTAGGCTCGGGGCGTGACCGAGCCCGCGAAGCCCGCTGAGCCGACGCTGGACGTCCGCATCGACACCTGGCTGCGTGGTCTGGCCAAACGGCGCGACGGGGGGCAGGGGAAGAAGCGCACGAAGACCGTCCGCGTGCTCGTGTACTGGCCCGAGGCCGAGTGGGACGCGATGGCCGCTCGCTGGCCGGCGTTCGTCCCGGAGTACGGCGACGACCACGACACGCACCGCCGGAACGTCGAGGACATGCTGCGGCGGCACGCCGAGGAGCCGAACGCGTCGCTCGGCGTGGCGTCGCTGACCGTCGACGGCTTGGTGGAGTTCGCGGAGGCCCGGGAGCTCGACCCGGCGGCCTCGGAGACGCGGGCCGCGTACGCGGCCGAGCTCGGGCGGGCCGGGAAGGTCACGTCGTGGCCGCCGTCGCTGCGCCAGAAGTGCTGGTGCGGGTCCGGGATCAGCTACCGCGACTGCTGCGCGGCTATCTGACCAGCTCGGGCCGGGCGTTGCGGACCGGGTAGGTCGTCGTCGACGTCACGATCAGCGGGGCCAGTGCGCCGCTGCTGCCGTCGGAGCCGGACCAGATCACGGCCCAGGTGATCGCGATCGTCGGGCGGTAGGCGCCGGGGACGCGGTAGGTGTGGCCGCAGTCGGGTGAGCCGGCGGGGCCTTCGGCCGGGTCGCTGAGCGGGGCGCCGGGGGTGCGGCAGACGATCCTGGTGCCGTCGCCGGGGCGCCAGGTGAGGCGGACCGGGGCCGCGGTGACCGTGGCTCGGAGGGTGCCGGCTCGGACCGTGCGGGTGAGCGGGGTGCGCCAGGGGGCCGGGTCCGTCCAGAGCCAGACCGGGACGCCGGTGAGGCCGCCGGGTCGGGCGTCGGGGAAGCGGACGAGGGGGCGGAGGGTCGGGGCCGGGAGCGGGAGGGCGAGTCGGCTGCGGGCTTCGGCGGCGAGCCGGGTGACGCCGGTGCCGAGGTTTTCGCCGCCGGGGGCGGCCAGGCAGAGCGCGTTCACCGAGGCGTTCGGGACGACGCAGGCCTCGTCCCAGGCCTCGGGTGCGTCGGCGGCTCGCGGGGGACGCGGCTCTTGGGTTCGGGTGGCGTCGTTCCGGACGCGGATGTCGACTGATCGATGGTTGTCGCCGGTGACGGTGATCGGGTCGTCGTCGGCGACGGCCGGCTGCGCCGCGAGCGCCACCAACACCGCGGCGACCGCCGCGACGCTCCAGCGCCGCAGCCCGGCGACGCGCCTGGGTGCGGCGGGGCGCCTGAGGTCGGCGGGGCGCCTGAGCGCGGCGGGGCGCCTGGGCGCGGCGGGGCGCCTGAGGCCGGCGGCGCGCCTGAGCGCGGCGGGATGGTTCAGCATGTCGGGGTGGCGGGGTAGGTGATCGCGGAGATGCGCCAGGTTCCGTCGGGGCCGCGGAGAAGCGTGGCACGGACGGCGTTTCGGGCGACTCCTCGGGTGACCGGGGCGCCGGTGGCGGTGTCGGCGACCCCGGATCCTCGTGAGTCGAGGCACCCCTCGACGAGCGCGAGCCCGCCCTGCACCCGGACGGTCGATTCCAGCGGTCGGTCGCGCCCGTAGTTGCGCTGCCCGTCGGCGTCGAGGGCCGCCCAGTTGGTGAGGAGGTGGCTCAGCTCGGGCTCGGTGGTGACCGGAGCCAACAGCGCCTCCCGCCGCCCCGCCGGCGCAACCCCGGCCCGAGGCAGCACGTCCACCCAAAACGCCGTGTACTGCGCTAACACTAGATCTGCGACCCCACCGGACGGCGCCGCAGAGGCCTGCGGCGCCCCATCGGCATCCGCCCCGCCTGGCGACCCCGCGGTCGCCGCAGCCGTGGTAGGCGCCGCGTCGGTAGCCGCCGACGGCAACGACCCGTACTCCTCACCCGAACCACAACCCGAGCCCACCACCAGCACCATTGCCCCGGTCACCCCCGCAACCGCGGCACGGCGCACGGCGGCGGTGCGCACCGCCGCGGCGGTGCGCACCGAGAGGGGTGGAGCTAAGCCGCCCAGGCGGCGGCGCCGAAGCCGAGAGCGCGAACGCATACGCCCCAAGGTAGCGAGCCGGCTACCCCTCGTACTCGTTTTCCACAGGCCAATCCGCCAGCGTGGACTCGAACCGCGACCGCACCAAATCGACCAGCTTCTCGACCTCCCCACCCGGCCAATCCACCGTCTCGATCGGCTCGAGAACAGCCACCTCCACCACCCCCGGATGCACCAGCAAAGAATCCCGCCACATCAGATCCCCAGCGTTCCGGATGACGATCGGCACGATCGGAACCCCGGCCTCGACGGCCAGATAGAACCCACCCTTCTTAAACCGCCCCAGCCGAGGCGTCGGCGACCGCGTTCCCTCCGGAGCGATCGCGATCGACACCCCGGCCCGCAGCTTCTCCACCGCCGGCGCCAGCGCCGACCGCCCGCGTCCGGCCGACCGGTCGACGTACGCGACGTCCAGCAGCGCCCCGATCGCCGCGAAGCGCGGGTCGTTCCGCGCCTCCTTCTTCACGACCGCGGTCACGTCCCGCCGGATCAGGCTCCCCAGCACCCCCAGATCCAGGCTGCTCTGATGGTTGAACATGAACACGGCCGGCCGCCGCGCCCACAGGTGCGACTCACCCACCACCGACAGCCGCACCCCGGCCAGCGCCAACGCCAGATCCGGCCCGATCGACCCGGCCAGGTTCGCCGCGGTCGCCCGCGACCTGCTCAGCACCCCGACGCCGGCCGAGAGCCCCACCGACCCCAGCAACGCCCCCAGCGCCACCGACGTCCGCACCAGCGGCCCGACCCCGAACCGCGACCCCGGAGCCGCCAGCCGCAGGATCGGCCACCCCTGCGTCAGCGCCAGAGCGGGCAGGTCACCGTCCGGGTTCAACGCCACCGGATGCCCCGCCAGCGCCAGGAACGGCACGTCCTCGGCCCCGTTCGAGTATGCGTAGCTGGTCGCCAGATCCACACCGGCCCGGGAAGCGAACCCGGACACCGCCGCGGCCTTGCCCGCCCCCCACAGCGTCCCGCCGTCCAACTCGCCGGTCAGCATCCCGTCGCGCACCTCGTGCCGGGTGCACAGCACCTCGTCGAACGACAGGTCGCGGGCCACCGGACAGGCCTGGAACCAGGTCGCCGACGTCGCCATCACCAGCGTGTGCCCGGCCTTCCGATGGGCCTCGACCAGCCGTCGCGCGCCCGGGTAGATCAGCCCGGCGATCTCCTGCCGGAACAGGCGCTCGCCCCACTCCTCGAGATCCTCTTCCTGGCGTCCGGCCAGGGCCCGGACCGCGAACGCGGCCAGCGCGTCGAGGTCGGCCCCGCGCAGCCGCATGTCCAGTGCCAGCCCCAGCGTCTGCCCGAATTCGAGCAGGCCGACGTCCCGCTTCCGGATCCGGTCGCGGTAGACCGCGACCGCGGTGTACCCGTCGATCAACGTCCCGTCGAGGTCGAAGAACGCTCCGACGGTCGGACCCTGCGGGCCGTCGGCGATCGCCGCCAGCCGTTCCTCCAGCTTCACGGCTGGGACACTCCCGGCCGACGAGCGCTCACGGTCACCGAGCCGAGAAACCCGGGGGACGCCTCGTCGGCGACCGGACCGAGCGCCGCGTCGCCCGGGTCGAGCGGCTCACCGAGCGCCAGCGCCCGCACCCGGCGGACCCGGCGCACCCAGCCCTCGATCTCGTCGGCGAACTTCTGCCGGGCCGCTCGCACCTCGTCCCGCCCCGGATCCACCAGGTCCCGGTTGGATGCCAGCTTCAACGCGGTCGCGAACAGCTCGCCGGAGATCGACTCCGAGCTCGCCAGCTGCTGCTGCATCCGCAGTTGCCGAGCCACGTCCAGGCACTCGCGGGTGAACGGCTTCGCCTCCACCGGAACCCGCGGATCCCGTGCCGCCAGCCGCTGGGCGACCACCCAGTACGCCTCCAGGAACGGCTGGAGCACCCGGTGGGCCAGGTGCACCGGCAACGACGCCAGCAGCGTCGACGGTTCGTTCAACCGCGACCGCCACTCCGGGTCGATCAGGTCGAGCTCCCGATGCAGCTCGGCCCGGAACGCGTCCTTGTCGCTGAAGAAGAACTCGAACTTCAGCAGGTCACGCAGCTCCAGAGCGACGGCCCACCCGTACTCGAGGACGTCGGGGGAAGCCAGCGATCGCTCGGCTACCGCCTGCAGCATCAGCTCGGCCACCGCCCGCACGACCAGGAAGTGGATCGTGTTGTTGCGGTAGAACGCGGCGACCAGGTGCTGGTCGGGCCCGACCCGGTAGACCGCCTCGGTGCCCTTGTCGAACCGCTCCACCACGCCCGACGACGCCAGCTCGTCCAGCACCCGCCGGACGCTCCGCTCCTCCGAGAGATCCAGATCTGAGGCCAACCCACGAGCCGAGAAGTAGGAAACCAGCGGCGAGAGGACGGCGAAGACCTCGGCCACGGTCAGCGCCCGGTCCTCGATCCCGAGCAGCGCCAGCGTCACCAGCGACCGGGGCATCACCGGCGTCGCCTCGTTGATCCGGTGGCTCACCTCGAACGCGGTCTTCTGCACGGCCAGCCGCTGGTCCGTCTCGGAGTCCAGCGCGGCCCGCAGCGACAGCGGCTCCCCGAACCGCACCTGCACCGACCCGCGCTGGGTGTCCTGGGCCCGGTTGAACTTCAGCAGCCAGGAGAAGCTCTCCGGCGCCTTGGCCGCGCCGTGCGCCTCCTCGGCCATGATCCCGACCTCGTACAGCTGGTCGTATGACAGCGACACCGGTACCAGGTAGACGTCCTCGGCGCCGCTGGAGCGGAACGCCTCGGCCAGGTACGTCAGCAGCCCGTACCGCGGTGGACGCAGCTTCCCGGTGCGCGACCGGCCGCCCTCGATGTACCACTCCAGGTTGAAGCGCTTCGAGATCAGGTAGCCCATGTACTCGCGCAGCACCCAGCGGTACACCGCGTCGTCGGCGATGCTGCGCCGGATGAACACGTACCCGCTGCGCCGGGTCAGCGGCCCGATCGGCCAGAAGTCGATGTTGATGCCGCCCATGACGTGGTTCAGCGGCAACCCGTGGGCCAGCAGCGCCGGCCGCAGCACCAGCGGATCCAGGTACGACCGGTGGCTGGGCAGGAACACCAGCGGGTACTTCCGCCCGAGTTCCCGCAGCGAGTCGGCCTTCGAGTCGTCGACCGACACCCGGTAGGCCCGGGAGAAGTACCGGCCGAGCCGGTTCCAGGCGTCGATCGCCGTCCGGCTCTGCGTCGCCACCATCTGGTTCAGCGCGGCCAGCGCGCGCTCGTAGACGACCTCGACCGGGAGGTCGAGCTCGGCCGACAGCTTCTCGATCCCGGTGCGGAACCGCGGCGACGCGGTGATCTCCTCGACCACGTACCGGGCGACCTTGTACTGGCTCCCGATCAGCGCCCGCTCGGCCCGGTCGAGCGCCAGAACCGCCTGACGGCGCACGAACGACTCGAAGTCTCCCGATCCCGCCTGCCGCTGCCACCGCTCCCGCAGGTCGTCCACGGTCGCCGGCTTGCCGACGATGACCCGGCAGCGGTCCGGCCGCAACTTCAAGATCAACTTCTGGACGCTCTGCCGCGAGCGCCGTGCCCCCGCGCGCCCGACCGACGTGCGCAGACGGGCGAGCGGGCCGTCGTCCCCATCGGCCGGGAGCCAGGCCACGCGCACCGGCGTGACCAGCAGGTCGTCGTCCAGCGTGGTGCGAAGCCGCTCGTCGGTCAGGTCGAGCACCAGACGGCCACCGTCGCCGTTCTCGAACTGGCTCGTCAGCCAGGCCGAGATCGCCTGCCGCTCCTGAGGAGTCTCCGACTGGATCAGGTACAGCGTCGCGCGCGTCATCGAGCACCCTTCCTCTTGCGGCCGAGCCGCAGGACTTCGTCCAGCCCCTCGGAAAGACACTCGAGGAACAGGTCCGGTGACGTCACCGCGGCCGTGTCGATCGTGACGCCGATGCAGCAGACCCCGGTGTGCGAGACCAGCGTCGCCATCACGCCGCAGCCCGGAGCGGGCGCGAACGGGAACATCCGGTCGATGCGCGCACCGGCCATGTACACCGGCACCGTGATCCCGGCGACGTTGCTCGCCTGCAGGTCGATCAGCGCGGTCTGGGCCAGGTACCAGCGGGCCACCGCGGCCACCGGCAGCCGGGAGAGCGCGGGCGCGGCCATCGACAGGACGTCGGCGGCCGGCTCGTCGCGGGCCTCGAGCACCAGCTCGCGCACCCGCCGGATGCGGTCGGCCGGATCGGCGACGCCCACCGGCGCCGCGAACCGGGCGACGCCGAACCGGTTGCCGCCCATCGGGTCGGACGCGTCACGCAGGCTGATCGGCATCCCGATCGGCAACCGCTCGATCGGCGAATCGAGCCGCTCGTGATAGAGCCGGAACCCGCCCAGCAGCGCGGCCAGGTAGGCGTCGTTCAGCGAGCCGCCGACCGACTTGGCGGCCGCGCGCAGCTCGTCGACCGTCGTCTCCAGCGTCCCGAACCGGCGCCCGAGGCCCCGCGCGCGCATCAGCGGCGACGGCGGGCAGGCCGGCGGCGCGGCCAGCCGCAGCAGCGACTCGGCGAACCCGAGCGCGGCGCCGGGGTCACGGGCGACGCGGGAGGCCAGCGACACCCCGGCGCGGCCCGCACCGGCCACCGACGACGGCAACGTGAGCACGCGCTCGACGACCTGCTCGCGCAGCGCGTCGAACCCGGTCAGGTGCTCGGGCGGCGGCGGGAGCGCGGTCGGCTTGTCGGGCGTGGGCTCGCGCCGGCGACTGTGCAGCAGCGTGACCAGCTGCATGCCACCCATGCCGTCGGTGATGCTGTGGTGGGTCTTGAGCAGGTAGATCGCCCGGCCGTCGTCCAGACCCTCGACGAGCAGCGCCTCCCACGGCGGCCGGGCCCGGTCGAACGGCCGGTCGACGACCGTGCGGCAGAAGTCGAGTGCGTCGTCGAACGTCGCCGGGGAGGGGAGCCGGATGCGCCGGAGGTGGTAGTCGAGGTCGAACTCCGGGTCGACCGACCAGACCGGCTTGCCCAGCCCGAACGGCGGGTCGACCACCCGCATCCGGAACCGGGGAATGACGCCGAGGGCCCACTCGTGGGCGGCGACCAGCCGCTTCCACTCCGGGGTCGTGTCGAGGACGTCGACCGCGGCGATCGTCGACCGTAACCGCGGCTCGGCCGTCTCCAGCCGCCACATGCCGGCCTCGAAGTCCGACATCGTGCGGCTCGCGCCCCAGCCGATCGTGCCGTAGTCGACGTCGACTGCGCTCGGAGGAAGCTGCGGTCCCGCCATGCCACCTCCCCCGGAACGGACGCCCTTCCTATTTCGGTCGCCCGCGCCCAACTCTGCTTGCCGTCGATGTGGCGCGCAACACAGTTGGCGAGATCGGTTGGCTCCGGAGTGACCAGCGCACGAGCTGGGCCGGACGGTCCGACCGGAGATCCACGGTGTCCGGGCACGTGTTCCGGTGCGCGATCGCGCCCGGGTCGCGGTAAGCCTCGGGGAACTCCTCGAGGATCTCGTCCAGCGCGGTCTGCAGCCAGGCCACCGCCGGCTCCGAGAGGCCCTGCCGTCGACCGGCCCACAGCGTCCAGGCGGTGAGCACGGCCGGCATCGCGTTCCGCGCGGCCGCGTCGAGGGCCGCGTGCTCGGGGACGTCGACCAGCAGCAGTTCGTCGAGCACGCCCGGACCGACCCGGGCCGGATCGTCGGACGCGTTCAGCGCCCGGTCGACGAGCAGCCGGGCCCAGCGCTCGGCCATCTCGAAGTCCGGCAGGTCGGCGGCCTCGGACGACGACAGGAACTCCTCGATCAGGACGTCCGGGTCCACGGCCGGCTCGGGTTCGTCGAGTTCGATGCTCGGCGGGAGCGTCCGGACCCGGGCCAGCGCGAGCGCCCGGTGCGGCGCGAAGTCGTCCTTGACCCGGGGCTCGACCCGCCCGTCGGTGGTGCGGAACGCGCGCTGCAGCCGTCGCCGGGCCACCCCCGGCTCGATCGGTTCGAGGAACGCGACCGGCGTGGAACCCAGCTCGTACTGCAGGTCGGCCAGGCTGCCGGCGACCGCCTCGGTGAAGAACACGTCCTTGGCGATGCCGCCGAGCGTGTAGTCGATCAGCACCAGCATCGCGTGCTCGGTCTCGCCGCGGCGGAACGCGCAGAGGATCGTCTCCTGGTCGCCGTAGACGTCGCCGTAGTGCCAGCACTCGCCGGACGTGATCTCGTCGACCGCGGCGGCCCAGCGCGGACGCGGTTCGCCCAGTCGGTCGGCCGCCGCCAGAGCCGCGCGCCGGGCCGATCCGCTGCCGGCGATCGCGCCCAGCGCGGTGAGCGCGACCAGCGCCGCTCCCTCGTCGTCGTCCTCTTCGGCGGCCGCGATCCAGGCCCCGACGAACGTCTCCTCGGCCGTCGGGTCACCGTCGGTTGCGGCCCAGACCGCGCCCAGGACGTCCGAGCACCAGAGCTCGACCTGGATCGGGTCGTCGATCTCGAGCAGATTGCCGGCCTGACGGAACAGCAGTCGTACGAGGTTTTCCGGCAGCGCGTCGGACGGGCGAGACTGGAGGGGCGGAGCGAGGGACAGGTGCGACGGCTTACGCCTCATGGGCCGGAATCCTTCCACCGATCCGTGTGCTCGTACGACGACGCCCCGGTAGTAACTGGTAATCGTAGTTTTATACGAGAAACCAGGACCTTTGCGATACCGACGCGTATCAGCGCGGAAGAAGGGGACTAGGCGTTCCCCACCACGACACCCGGAGCGACTCCCTTGTCCGGGTTGCGGCCACGAACAGCAGTGAACGCTCCTGCTGGACGTCCATCGCGTAACCGAGCGGGTCGTCGTCCTCCGGGGTCAGCGCGGCCGAGTCGGGCACCGCTCCGGCGTTGACCCCGATCAGCGCCACCCGCCGGAACTCCAGGCCCTTCAACGCGTGCATCGTGCCGACGAAGACGCCGTCCAGCATCGAGCGGGCCCGGTCGGCGACCGCGGGCGTCCGGGCCGCCACCCCGATCTCGTCGGCCGGCACGCCTTCCGCGCGCCAGCCGGCCACCGCCTCGGCCAGCCCGGCGAACTCCTCGGCCGCGGTCAGGTACCCCACCACCTCGGGCGCCGGACCGTGCCGGGCCGCGCGGTAGCCGCGCATCGAGTCGACCCCGCCGTTCAGGTCGTCCGAGTCGGTCTCCTCGAGGACCCGCACGGCCCAGTCGAGGACCTCGGCCGTCGTCCGGTGGTTCGCGGTCAGCCGGACCGTCCGGTCCCCGACGTCGACCCCCATCCCGGCGAGGTGCACCCGGTGACCGTGAATGCGCTGGTGCGGGTCACCGATCAGGAACAGGTCGTCCGGCCCGGCCGCGACCGCGGCCCGCAGCAGCCGCCACTGCGCCGGGTGCAGGTCCTGCACCTCGTCGACGACGACGTGCGCGAACGGCTTGTCCGGACGCGACGCGAGCAGCTGCGCGGCCTGGTCGGCGACGGTCAGCGGAGTGCGGACGCCGGTCGCCAGCAGTACCCGGCTCGCCTCGGCCAGACCGGGCCAGAGCTGCTGCTTCTGCGCGGTCGACAGCCGCAGCCCGCGCCCGCGCCGCCCGGCCGCCAGGTAGCCGTCGAGGTCGGCGACGCGCTGGGCGAACACGACGTCCTCCCACTCCCGGCGCAGGAAGTGCGGGCCGAAGCGACCGCCGGTCCGCCGGGCGGCGTCGGCCCAGAGACGTTCGTGTTCGGCGTCGGTCACGTACCGGATCGGGCCCTGCTCGGCGCTCACGGTCTCGTCGGCGAACCGGCCGAGGCTGAGCACGCGGACGGCGGCGCGCTGGGTGGCGTCCACCAATTGGGACAGATCGCGGTCGAGCGCGTCGGTCAGTTCGTCGGAGAACGAGGTCAGCAGGACCGGCCCCGCGGAGCGGGCCAGCAGATGTTTGACGCGGTGGAGCGCGACGACGCTCTTGCCGGTGCCGGGACCACCGAAGACGGTCGCCGGACCGGGGAAGGAGTGCCGGTAGGCGACCGCCTCCTGGGCCGGGGTGAGGAAGATCCGCTGGCGCGAGGGCGGGACCGCGAGCAGCGCGAGCAGCTCGGCCGGGCCGTCGACGAGCGCGATCCGGCCCTGGGAGCGGCGGATCGCGGCGGCCAGGTCGCCGGACTCCGGACGCTCGGGAGGATCGGGCGTGAGCCCGTCGCCGAGCAGGTGGAGCGTGGTGTACTGCGCCTCGGGCAGGACGTTCTCGAGGGTCCGGAGCTGGTCCAGGTCGCGGATCGTGCGGGCGATGTCCAGCACCGGGGGGCTGATGCCGAGGGCCCGGAGCCGGTCGTCGGTCAGCCGGTCGAAGAGCCGGGCGGACGCTTTCTCGGCCTCCTTCCGGTATTCGGGAAGGAGCCTCTCCAACTCGTCCAGATCGGTGATCTCGAGAACCCCGGACGCGCCGTTCACCGTGACCGCGGAGCGTTCGGCGACGGCGGTCGCCTCGTCGGTGGGGTGCAGGCCGAGGAGGAGCGGGGGATCGGCGGCCACGACGACGGCGGAGAGCCGATCGGTGAGGGTCGCGGTCCGTAACCGCTCGTCCCGCGCGCCGGGCACCGGATCGGTCGTCAGGCCTCGTTCCAGCGCCACTCCGACGGCCTCGCGCCGGGCCGGGTCGAGCCGTCCGTACCGGTTGACGAAGTCGACATGTACGGCGAGCGATTGCGTCACAGCCCGAGCCTGCCATGCCGGGAGTCGTCGAATTGATCTGGTACACACGGGGACATGGCGAAGTTGAGCACGATCCTCGACCAGGTGGACGCGGGATCGATGCTCCTGCCGGAGTTCCAGCGCGGGTACGTGTGGAACCGCGACCAGGTCCGCGGGTTCATGCGATCGCTCTACCTCGGCTACCCGGTGGGCTCGCTGCTGGTCTGGGAGACCGACACCACCGACAAGGCCGTGCGCGGCGGACCCGGCGGCGGGATCCGCCAGTTGCTGCTCGACGGGCAGCAGCGCGTCACCTCGCTCTACGGCGTGACCCGCGGGCAGCCGCCCGCGTTCTTCGAGGGCGACCCGGCCGCGTTCACCGGCTTACGGTTCAACGTCGCCGAGGAGACGTTCGAGTTCTACGCGCCGGTCAAGATGAAGGACGACCCGCTGTGGATCGACGTCACCGACCTGTTCGTGCGCGGGGCCGAGCCGCAGATCGAGCGGCTGTCGGTGGACGCGAAGAACTGGCAGTACGTCGGCCGGTTGATGAAGCTGCTCAACCTGCTGGAGAAGGACTTCCACGCCGAGCAGATCACCGGTCCCGACAAGACGACGGACGTCGTCGTCGAGATCTTCAACCGGGTGAACTCGGGCGGCACCAAGCTCTCCAAGGGTGACCTGGCGCTGGCCAAGATCTGCGCCGAGTGGTCGGGCGCCCGGCCGACGATGCGGTCGTACCTGCAGCGCTGGGCCGACGAGGGCTACGACTTCAGCCTCGACTGGCTGCTCCGGAACGTGAACGCGGTCGCGACCGGCCGGGCGCCGTTCTCGGCCCTGGACGACATCTCGGCCGACGAATTCGAGCAGGCGCTGACCGGCGCGGCCGAGCACATCGACCTGGCGCTGGACGAGATCGGGGCCCGGCTCGGGCTCGACCACGCGCGGGTGTTGCCGGGGCGGCCGGCGATCGCGGTGCTGTCGCGATTGCTGTCCGAGTCCGGCGGTGCCTTCTGGGACGAGGGGCAGCGGGACAAAGCGCTCTACTGGTACGTGCATGCGGCGTTGTCGGGGCGGTTCGCGGGCTCGACCGAGACCTACCTGAACCAGGACCTGGCGACGGTGTCCGGGCCGGACGGCGTCGACGGGCTGATCGCGCGGCTGACCCGCTGGCGGGGGAACTCGCTGACGATCACCGCGCGCGACCTGGAGGGGGCCGGCAAGGGCGCCCGGTACTACCCGCTCGTGTACCTGGTCTGCCGGGTGCTGGGGGCGCGCGACTTCGCGACCGGACAGCCGGTGGGGGCGCTGGCCGTGCAGCCGCTGTTCTCGAAGTCGCTGCTCTCCCGGGCCGGGTACCGGCCGGCCGAGATCAACGCGATCGCGAACTTCGTGCTGGTGTCGCCGTCGTCGGCGGTGGAGGTGGCGCGTCGGCGTCCGGACGACTACCTGGGCCGGGCCGAGGCCGCGTTCCCGGGCGTGCTGGCCTCGCACGCGCTGCCGTCGGACCCGGCCCTGTGGTCGGTGGAGCGGTACCGGGACTTCCTGGCCGCCCGGCGGGAGCTGCTGGCGTCGTCGGCGAACTCGATTCTCACCGGGCTGTTGTCCGGGTCGCGGGTCTCGGCACCGCGGCTGCCGGCCGTGGTGGTGCGGGCCGGTGGCGAGGACGAGATCGACATCCGGGCCGAGGAGGTCGGGGCCCTGATCGAGGAGTTGCTGCAGCTCGGGCTGGCCGCGCCGGAGCGGGACTCGGAGATCCCGGATCCGGAGACCGGGCGGGCGCTGTCGGTCGCCGAGGCGGTCTGGCCGGACGGATTGCAGCCGGGGCAGGGGGCGCCGGTGGTGCTCGAACTCGATCCGGACGACGCCGATCTGCCGCGGATGGCTGAGCTGGGGTACGAGGTCTTCACGTCGGTGGAGGCGCTGCGTGGGTACGCGTTGCGCCGGAACCGGGAGGCGGGGGGTCTGCCGGTTCCGGAGCCGGCCGCGCCGGTGGCTGCCTTGCCGGTGGCCGTGACCGATCTTCCGGCGGAGTTCCATCAGGCCATGGCGACGATCTACCAGCGGGCCCGGGACGAGACCGGCCACTCGGCGACGTACCTGCTGGCGATGCTGGCCGAGGACGGCGGGGTCGAGACCGCTCGCCGGCTGCTCGCGTCGGCCACCGTGAGCACCGGGTTCACCGCGCTGTGGAACAAGGGGCGCCTCGACCTGACGGTCGAGGCGCTGGTCCTCTCACCTCGTTTCGCGGAGCTGTTCACGGCCGAGGAGTTGCAGGTCGCCCGGGGCCGGCTGGCCCAGTTCGGATCAGAGCTGGGCGTCCAGGTAGGCCCGTAGGTGGGTCAGCGCGGGCTGGGGCGGGTTCCGGAACGTGAAGACGACCTCGCCGCCGGCCGAGCCTCCTCGCGCGACCGCCACCTCCATCGCCGGCATCCCGGCGATCGGCAGCTCCAGCGTCCCGCTGGTCGCGCCGGCCGCGGACTCCCCGGCCGCGAAAGCCGCCCGCACCCCGCCCTCACTCGCGTCCTTCAGCGTCACCTCGTACCGCCGCCCACCGGCCGCGAAGACCCCCACCCCGCGCACCGGGATGCGTTCATCGGCTCGCCGTTCCATCTGGTTACGCAGGTCCGACATCCCGCGCACCCGCTCCAGCGCATTGGCCAGCCGCTGGTCCATGCTCGCGACCGTCGCCTGCTGGTGGTTCGCCACCTCCAGCAATGCGCCGGTGGCCTCGTCGACCCCGCCGATGCCGGTAGTCATCGCGCTGATCGTCGTCGACACCGCGCCGGCCTCGCGCTCCAGCGCCTGGATCGTCCCGGTGATCTCCTCGGTCGAGCGGGCGGTCGTCGCGGCCAGCTCCTTGACCTCGTTCGCGACGACCCCGAACCCCTCGCCGGCGTCGCCGGCCCTGGCCGCCTCGATCGTGGCGTTCAGCGCGAGCATCTTGGTCTGGTCGGCCACCGACGCGATCAGCTTCGTCATCCCGGCCACCCGCTGCAGCCGCTCACCGAGCGCGGTCGCCACCGCGTCCGCGTTGCCGGCGTCGGAGAGCAGACCCCGCAGCACCTCGTCGGCGTTGCCGACGCGCTCGTGGATCGAGCCGGCCGACGCGCGGACCGCCTCCACCTCGCCGGCGACGTCCGACAGCTCGCTGGTCAGCGCCGACACACTCTCCTCGATGAGCTGCTGGGCGAGCTGGCGGGCCTGCTTCTCGGCCCGGCGCTGCTGGGCGAAGTTCTCCTTGGCCGCCTGTTCCTGAGCCCGAGCCGCCTCGGCCAGCGCCACGTCCTGCGAGGCCAGGTTCTCCCGGGCCTGCTCGAGCGCCCGCCCGATGTCGCCGAACTCGTCCCGGCCGGACGGCAGCGAGTGCTCGCTCGTGTCCCGGGCGGCCACTGCCTGAACCCCGGCCAACACCAGCGCCACGTCGTGCCGCGACCGCCACCAGACCGCGAACGCCAGCCAGAACGCGAGCACGAAACCCACGGTCGTGACCGTGAGGATCACGTTCCGGGCCGCCTCCCGGCCCGAGATGCGGGTCGAGAGCAGGGAGTCCAACGCCCCTTCGGAGGCATCGATCGCCGCCTCGGCCGCGGTGGCCACGGCTCCGGCGTCCGCGCCCGTTCCGTCCAACGTCGCGGTGATGCGCGCGGCCAGCGCGTCCGTAGCGTCCGCCAGGGTATCGAGTCCGGTCAGCCGAGGGCCGAGGCCCGAGGCGTGGGTGTTGGCGACGGCGGTCTTCACGTCGGCGCGGAGCGCCTCGGCCGCGGTGGACAGCTCGCCGGCGATCACCGCCCGGTCGGCCACGCCGGTCGTGGCCGCCGCGGAGGCGGCGGCGATCAGGATGCGCGGGATCTGCACGACCTGGCTGTCCATCACGTAGAACGAGTCGAGGTCGGGGTCGAGGATCAGGTTCGACGCGTTGCCGATCTCGGTGACGAGGTCGCCGATCGACTCGGCCACCTTCTCCCGTCCGGCCGGGGTGTCGGTCGCGCCGGCGGCCCGCACCGCGGCCAGCTCGGACGACAGGCCGAGCTGCGACTCCTCGCGCACCGCGCGGTCGGTCGGACCCAGGTCGGGAGCGCGACCGCCGACGACCGCGGCCAGCGCGTGCAGCGTCGGCTTCAGGACGTGGACGCCGTCCCGCTCGGCCTCCGAGAACGCGATCTGCCGATGCTCGCTCAACGTGTACTCGACCGTGGCCACCAGCCCGGGCACGAGCAGCAGGACGATCACCAGACCCAGCCGTGACGTCGTCCGGAGCCGGTCGAGCACGGCCAGCACGGGCCGCAGCCCCGTGGGCGGATGCGGCGTCACCGCAGGGTTCCCCTCACCGGCACCTCCGTCGCGGTTTACACTCAGCCATCGGTCGGGGGGCCGACAAACTGACCATTTCGCCCAACTAGTCGGGCGGGAGTCACCTGAACGGCAGCGCCGCAAGAGACGTCTTGCGGTCGAGAGAGCAGCAACCCCAAGGAGTGGCGTGAAGGTCCTCGGCTGGCACGGAACCCCGGTGACCGGTGTCCGGTTGCTCGACACCGAGCTCACCGTGGTGGTCTCGCCGCAGGACGACGGGCTCCCGGTCCACGACGGGCCTCCGGCCCTCGACGGCGTGCTGGTGCCGGTCGACGGCTCGTGGCGGCACGGCCTGTCGATCGCCCGCGCCTGCCTCCCGTTCGCACCGGCCGCGCTGCGGCTCTCCGAGCCGCCGAGCGAGCTCTGCCTGTTGGAGTGCGGTTACGCCGACGTCGGGATCGTGGTCGGCGACGAGGTCGTGCTGGCGCCCCGTCCGCGTCGGACGGCGTCGGGCTCGCGCCGGACGATCGACCGTGCCCTCCGCGGCGAGCTCGAACGCGTTCTCAGCGCTTCGTCAGCTGGGTGAAGATCGCGTCGACGTCGTTCTTGGTGAAGTTGCCGACGATCTGGAGCTGACCGCCGGTGATCGGCTCGGCGATGGTCGGGGCGCTGAGCACGGTGCCGTCGACGATCAGCGCGACCTGCTTCTTCACGTTCGCCGACGTCAACGCCCGGAGCGCGACCGTGTCGGCGCTGGAGAACCGCATCTCGAGCAGCCAGAAGTCGTCGCGAAGCCCGGTGCTCAACCGCTCGACCACGACGACGGTCATCCCGCCGGTGCCGAGCGTGTAGCACTCGCCGTCCCGGCCGCGGGTCAAACCGTCCGAACAGGACTCCTTCGTGACGCCGACCACCGGCACGATCCGGAGCGGCTGGGCCAGCGCGCCCGAATAGCTCCGCGCGGCCGGGTCGGCGGGCGTCGGCTCGTTCGAGCGTAAGAACGAGAACCCGGCGACCAGGATCGTCACCATCGCGAACACCAGCACGGTGACCGCGACGACCGCGATCACGACCGTGGTGCGGGCGTTGCTGCCCGGCTTCGGGCCGATCAGGTGCTCGGAGGGGTCGCGCTCCGGCGCGACCGTCGACCCGGTTTGCTGTTCCAACGGGACACTCCGTTCTTTCCCTGCCCCATCATGCCCACCCGCCGCTAGCCCTCGTCCACCGACCGGCCAGACAATTCGCGTCATGCGGTTCGGGATCCCGGGGCCGGTGCTCCTCGTCTCGGGCGACGGGCGCCCGCTCGCCGTCGGTGGCGCGCGCTCTACGCGCTGCTGGTCGCCGACGCCGGTCGGGTCGTCTCGGCCGAGGTCGACGTCCACCGGTTCCGTCAGCTGGTGGCCGAGGCGCGAACGGCGGAGGGCGCGCGTCGCCGAACGCTGCTCCTCGAGGCCTTGGGGACGTGGGAGGGCCGGCCCGCAAGAGACTCCCGGCTCAGCTCACCAGCTTCGTCGGCCGGGAGGCCGAGCTCGAGCGGCTGGATGAGCTGTTCTGCGCGCACCGGCTGGTCACGCTGACCGGCCCGGGTGGCGCCGGGAACACCCGGCTGGCGCCGGGAAGGCCCGGGTGGCGCCGGGAAGACCCGGCTGGCGGTCGAGGCCGTGGCCCGTCGCCCGGGGGAGCGCGCGCTGGTCGAGTTCGCCGCGGTCCGCGCGGCCGGTGACCTGGCCCAGGTCGTGCTGGACGCGCTCGGCCTGCGCGACAGCGGCCTGCGCCCGACCGCCCAGGCCGACGAGCCGTTCGAGCGCCTGGTCGCGGCGCTGTCCGGGCGCCCGATGCTGCTCGTGCTCGACAACTGCGAGCACGTCGTGGACGCGGACGCCGAGCTCGCCGGCCGGCTGCTGCGCTCGTGCGCGTCGCTGCGCGCGCTCGCCGCGCGGCAGCCGGCCGGGAACCGCTCGGCGTCACCGGCGGGCGTCTGCTGCCGGTGCGGGCCCTCGGGTCCGCGCCCGCGGTGCAACTGTTCGCGGACCGCGCGACCGCGGCCGATCCCGACTTCACTGTGGACGTCTCGACCGCGGCCGACGTGCAGCGGATCTGCCGCACTCCGGACGGCCAGCCGCGCGCGCTGGAATCGGCGGCGCCCCGGCACCGCAGCGTGCCGCTGGCCGAGGTGGCGGCCCGGCTGGACGACCGGTTCCGCCTGCTCTCGCGCGGGGAACGCACCGGCCCAGCCCGGCACCGGACGCTCCGGGCGGCGGTGAGCGCGAGCGGAGCCGGCGGGCGCACGCGGAGTACTTCCTCGACCTCGCCCAGCGCGGCGACGCCCGGCTCCGGACGCACGAGCAGCTGCGCTGGGCCGCGATCCTCGACGCCGAGCGCGACAACCTGCACGCCGCCGTGCGGTGGTCGATCCGGGACGATCCGGTGCTCGGGCTGCACCTGATGGCGGCGATCGCGATGCACCCGTGGATCCGTGGACGGCGTCAAAAGTACGCGGCGCTGATCGCCTGGTACCGCGACCTGGGCGTCGACCCCTGGACGGTCGCGCTGCAGCAGTTCGGGCTCGGGTTCATGCGCCGGCTGTTCACCGAGGACGTCGAGGGAGCGCGGACGAGCCCAGGGGTCGCTGGTCGCATTCCGGTCGGTGGGTTACCGGTGGGGCGCGGGCATTGCGCTGGTCGACATCGCCGACGGTCAGGGCGACGATGTGCTGTCGCGGCGCTGAGCGACGAGGCGATGCGGTGCGCGGTCGAGCTCGGCTCCGACGACGACCGCAGCGACCTGCTGTGCCGCCGGGCGGCCAGCCGCCTGCGGGCCGGCGACCGGGACGGCGCGGGCACGCTCTACCGCGACGCGGCCGCGCTCGCCGCCCGGGCCGGGGTGTCGGACGTGCTCAGCCGGCCAGGCCGGCACTGGCCGCGCGCCTCCTCGGCCTCACGCCGACGCTGCGCGGCGGGCAGGCGCCGAGCTTCCCGGGCCTGCCGTCCACCGCCGACCCGGCCCGGGCCGCACTGGGCGCCGAGGCCTTCGAGGCCGGGTACGCGGCGGCCCGGGCGCTGCCCAGTGACGAGGCGATCGCCGAGCTACGCCGCCTCACCAGACCCGGTACGGAAGGAACTTGCCGTTGAGGGTGAGAACCACCCGGTCGCCCTTCGGATCCTGCTTCCGCTCGAACTCCAGCTCGAAGTCGATCGCCGACATGATGCCGTCGCCGAACTCCTCCGCGATCAGCCGCTGGAGCGCGGGCCCGTAGACCTGCACCATCTCCTGCAGCCGGTAGACCACCGGCTCCGAGGTGTCGACGGCCCGCGCACCGCGGACCGGTGGCAACGTCAGCGCGTCCACCACCTCGGCGTCGAGGCCGAGTTTGTCGCCGACCAGCTGGGCCTGTTCGAGCGTCAGCGGCTGCTGGCCCAGCAGCGCGGACGTCGTCCAGACCAGCGAGCGGCAGAGCAGGTCGGCCAGATCCGGCCAGCTGACCCCGGACTTCTGGCGAGCGATTTCGACGGCGGCACCGGCTTCGAGTCGATCCATGCCGTCCACGATCGCACCCGGCGATGTGCTCGTCGTCACGTTCACGCGGCTGTCACGTTTCGGCCCGCCCGGGTGTCGATAGAGCGACGACGAGCGAGGAGACGGCGATGGACGTGCTGGTGGTGGGCGGTACCGGGGAAGCCGGGCGGGCCGCGGTACGGGCCCTGGTCGCGCGGGGGCACACGGTGCGGGCACTGAGCCGCTCGGGAAAGACCGACGTGCCCGGGGCGATCGGGTACCGCGCCGACCTGACCACCGGCGACGGCCTCGACCAGGCCCTGAGCAACGTCGACGCGGTGATCGACGCGTTCAACGTGCAGTCCCAGTCGTACGCGGTCGCGCGGGCCGCGTTCGTCGGCGCGACCGAGCGGTTGCTCGCAGCGGAAAGAGACGCAGGCGTCCGGCACCACGTGCTGCTCTCGATCGTCGCGATCGACGACTCGCCGTACGCGTACTACCGGGCCAAGGAGGCCCAGGAGCAGGCGGTCGTCGCCGGCGGGGTGCCGTACACGATCCTGCGCGCCACCCAGTTCCACGAGTTCGCCGGCCAGCTGGCCGGCCGGCTCAAGTTCGGCCCGTTCGTGCTGGTCCCGCAGTTCGTGACCCGTCCGGTCGCGGTCTCCGAGGTCGGCGAGGCCCTGGCCGACGCGGTGGAGGCCGGGTCGTCCGGGCGCGCGCCCGACCTGTTCGGACCGCGCGTCGAGCGGGTGTCGGACATGGCCCGCCGCACGCTGAAGGCCCACGGGACCAGGGCGGTCGTCGTCCCGTTGCCGCTGCCCGGGAAGGTCGGCGCGATGATGCGGTCGGGCCACGCCGGCGGCGACGGCGTCGGGCGCGAGAGCCACCTGACGTTCGACGAGTGGGTCCGGGGGGAATCCGCCAGGGCATGACCGTCTACGGCGTCCACGCGTCCCACGAGCAGCTCCACCCCTCCGACCTGCTGGCCGCGGTGGCCAAAGCGGAACGCCTCGGGTTCACCGCCGCCATGTCGTCCGACCACTTCTCGCCCTGGAGCGCCCGGCAGGGCCACTCGGCGTTCGCGTGGTCGTGGCTCGGCGCCGCGCTGCAGGCGACCGACCTGCCGTTCGGCGTCGTGAACGCGCCCGGGCAGCGGTACCACCCGGCGATCATCGCGCAGGCGATCAGCACGCTCGGCGCGATGTTCCCGGGGCGGTTCTGGGCCGCGCTGGGCTCCGGCGAGGCCAGCAACGAGCACATCACCGGCGCCCCGTGGCCCCGCAAGGACGTCCGGAACGCGCGCTTACTCGAGTGCATCGAGATCATCCGGGCCCTGCTGGCCGGGGAGGAGGTGAGCCACCAGGGGCTCGTCACCGTCGATCGGGCCCGGCTGTGGACCCGTCCGGAGGTCGAGCCCGCGCTGGTCGGCGCGGCCGTCAGCGTCGAGACCGCGCGGTGGTGCGCGTCCTGGGCCGACGGGTTGATCACCGTGGGTGCGCCGGTGCACCACTTGAAGAAGATGATCGACGCCTATCGGGACGCCGGGGGCCGCGGGCCGATCAACCTGCAGATCCACCTCAGCTGGGCGGAGACGGCCGACGAAGCCGAGGCGATCGCGCTGGAGCAGTGGCGCAGCAACGTGTTCGCGCCGCCGGTGTGCTGGGACCTGGAGATGACCGATCACTTCGACGTCGTGTCCGAGCGGGTCGGCATCGACCAGGTGCGCGAGGTCGTGAACGTCAGCGCTGACCTCGGGCAGCACACGGCCTGGCTGGCCGAGTACGCGGCGCTGGGCGTCGACGGCATCTACCTGCACCACGTCGGACAGGACCTCGACCCGTTCCTGGACGCGTTCGCCGACAAGGTGCTGCCCCAGTTGGACGTCACGAAGGCCCCGGAAGCCCGCTCCCTGCACGAGAAGGACGAGCAGGCCGGCGCCCCGGGTGGCCTCCCCTCCGGAGAAGGCCCCCAGCCCACCGGCCTTCCTTAGTGGGCGGGCTCCAGGTCAGAACCATTCGGTCAGCGGCCGCGGCGGCGGACGGCCTCGCGCTTGGTCGGCGGCGGGGTCAGGCGGCGGGTTCCCGGCCACTCGAGCGTCAGTTCGGCGCCGATCGCCAGCGCACCCCACCGCGCCTCGGCCGCGTGCAGCGCGGCCACCGCTCGCGAGACCTCGGCCACCGGCACCGGATCCGTCTGCGTCGCGAACCACTGGCGGTACAGCGCCCCGATGTCGTCGCCGGCCGCCGCCGCCTCCACGAAGCCGCCGATCAGCTCGGCCCGCTGCAGGCGGTCGCGGTGCGTCCGGATCAGCTCGGCCGACCGTTCGGCGGCGTGCGGCGGCCGCCGCCCGGACACGTGCGTCATGCTCCGGAACACCACGCCGCCGGCGATCGCGCCCCAGATCCCGTCCGAGATCCGCAGCGCGTCCTCGACCGTGAAGTGCACGAGGTCGTGCGGCAGCTCCGCGGTCATCGGGCCGGCGCCCATCCGGTACACGACGTGGTCGTCCCGCTCGATCAGAACGGAACCCCACTCGTGGTCCGGCAGGCGCGTGAACGTGACCCTCACCCTTCGAGGATCACCCGCCGAGCAACCGCTTTACCGCGGCCAGCAGCCGGTCCTCCGCCCCGGGGGCCGACGTCAGGAACAGGTGCGGCTCGATCAGCTCCGCTTCCATGACGATCGGCTGCCCGGCGTCGTCCAGCACCAGGTCGATCCGGCCGTACAGCGGCGGCACCGGCGCGGACGCCAGCACCGCGCGGGCCAGCGCGTGCTCGGCGTCGCTGGGCGTGTACGGCCGCGGGTCGGGATGAGACTGTTCGCCCCGCAGCCCGGACGCCGTCACGAGCACCGCACCCTTCACGATCGCATGGCTGAACTCGCCTCCGACGTAGACGATCGCCCGCTCGCCGTCGGTCTCCACCCGCCGCTGGTACGGCTGCACCATCGCGGTGAACCCGGCGTCCTGCAACCCGCGGACGTGCTCGGGAGCACCGTCCGGACTCCGGAAACGCCGGGCGCCCCGGGCACCTCCGCCGACGGTCGGCTTCACCACGAAGTCGTCGTAGGACGGCAGGTCGACGCCCGGCGTCAGGAACGTCGTCGGGACGGTCGGTACACCGGCCGCGGCCAGGTCACCGAGGTACGTCTTCACCGAGTTCCACCGGACGATCGCCGGGTCGTTCACCAGCCGGGTCACCGCGCCGGTCGCGTCCGCCCAGGCCTGGAACTGCGCGAGCTTCGCCGGGTAGTTCCAGGTCGAGCGGATCAGCGCCAGGTCGTACCGCTCCCACGCGACCGCCGGGTCGTCCCACGCGACCACGTCGGCGTCCAGCCCGGCCCGCGCGGCGGCGTCCGGGAGCAGCGACAACTCGGTGTCCGGCACCGGCGTTTCGGTGGCCGTGACGAAGGCGATCCGTGAACCCATGTCACCCACCCTAGAGTCAGCTCTACCGACGTCCGGGGGCCAGTATCCGTGCCGCCGCGACCCCGAGCTGATGAGCTGACCGGCGTGAAAACACTTCTCGGCGCCCTCGCCCTGGCGACGGCCGGGCTCGCGTTCTTCGTCGGCCAGCTCGTCGTCCAGTCGGCCTGGACCACCCCGTTCAGCTGGGCCGACAACAACATCAGCGACCTGGGCATGGTGTCCTGCGGCGACTGGGGCGACCCGGCCCGGTACGTCTGCTCGCCGTGGCACGCCGGCATGAACGCGGTGTTCGTCGCCAACGGGATCCTGATCGCGATCGGGGCGCTCCTCGCGGTGCCCCGCCGGCTGGCCCGGGTCCTGTTGCTCGCGGCCGCGGTCGGGTGCGTGCTGGTCGGCCTGGCGCCCGCCGACCTCGACGAGAACCGGCACGTGCTCGGGGCCGCGCTCGTGTTCGTGCTCGGCAACGCCGGGATCATCGCGGTCCGGAAGCCGCTGCCGGTCGTGCTGGGAGCCGTCGGCCTGGTCGCCACCGGGCTGCACCTCAGCCGGCACGGGCTGGGGCTCGGCGTGGCCGGGATGGAGCGCCTGGCGGTGTTCCCGCTGTTCGCCTGGTTCCTGATCGAGGGCGTGCGGCTCGTCGCGGCCCGCCGGATACCGTCGGAACGTGCTGACGCTGCCTGACCTCCCCGTGCGTCCGGCGCTGCCACGGATCGTGGACGCGCTGGCCGACGGGGGAGCGGCGGTGCTCGTCGCCCCGCCCGGCAGCGGAAAGACGACGCTGGTGCCGCTCGCACTCGCGGCCGGCATCGACCGGAGGATCGTCGTCGCCGAGCCGCGCCGGGTGGCCGCCAGGGCGGCGGCGGCCCGGATGGCGTCGCTGCTGGGGGAGCGGGTCGGCGAGACCGTCGGGTACACGGTCCGGGGCGACCGCACGACCGGCCCGCGCACCCGCATCGACGTGGTCACGACCGGGGTGCTGGTCCGCCGCCTGCAACGCGACCCGGAGCTGCCGGGCGTCGGCGCGGTGATCCTCGACGAGATCCACGAGCGTCACCTCGACTCCAACCTCGCGCTCGCGTTCACCCAGGACGCCAGGGGAACGCTGCGGCCGGACCTCTCGCTGCTGGCCACGTCCGCGACCGTGGCGTCGGAGCGGCTGTCGGAGCTCCTCGGCGGTCCGGTGCTCGAGGTCCCGGGCTCACCGCACCCGGTGCGCACGGTCTGGTGCCCACCGCCGGTCGCGCTCCAGGGCCGGACCGACCCGCGGCTGCTCGACCACGTCGCCGCGGTGGTGCGCCGGGCGTTGTCGGAGACCGACGGCGACCTGCTGGTCTTCCTGCCCGGCGCAGCCGAGATCGGCGGCGTTTCCCGCCGTCTCGGCTCGGTCGACGCGACGGTCGCGGTCCTGCACGGGCGCCTGGCCTCGCGCGATCAGGACGCCGTCCTGCGGCCGGCGGCCGGGAGGCGTCGAATCGTGCTGGCGACCGCGGTCGCCGAGAGCAGCCTGACCGTGCCCGGGGTCCGGGTCGTGGTTGACGCCGGGCTGGCCCGGGTGCCCCGGATGGACCAGGGACGGGGCCTCGGCGCGCTGGTGACCGTGCCCGAATCCCGGGCGACCGCGACCCAGCGAGCCGGTCGCGCGGGCCGGGAAGCGCCCGGGACCGTGTACCGGTGTTGGTCGGAGGCCGATCACGCGCGGATGCCGGCCTGGCCCGAGCCGGAGATCGCGGCCGCCGACCTGACGCCGTTCGCCCTCGACCTGGCCTGCTGGGGGACGCCGTCCGGCGAGGGCCTCGCGCTGCCCGATCCGCCGCCGCCCGCCGCGATGGAGGTGGCGCGCACGACGTTGCGGGCCCTCGGCGCCCTCGACACCGACGGCCGGGTGACGCCCCGCGGCCGGACACTCGCCACGATGGGCGTCCACCCCCGGCTGGCCCGGGCGCTGCTCGACGGCGGTCCGGTGGTAGGCCCGCGCCGGGCCGCCGAGGTCGTGGCGCTGCTGGCCGACGACACGCTCACCAGCGGCGCGAGCGACCTGACCGCGGCCTGGCGGGTACTCCGCGACGGCTCGATCCCCGACCGGGCCCGCCGCTGGCGCGACGAGGCCGGCCGCCTGGCGGCGTCGGCGCGCGAGGCCGATCCCGCGGCACCGGCGGACCGCCCCGCCGGCGAGCGCGGACCGGCCGCGCCCGTCGATCGGCGGAGCCCGGCGGCGCCCGTCGGTCGGCGGAGCCCGGCCGCGGCCGGGCTCCCGGACGATCTGGCGGCCGGCCTGATCGTCGGGATGGCCTACCCCGAGCGGCTCGCGCTGCGCCGGGCGGACGCCGGCCGGAGTTACCTGATGGCCGGCGGCACCGCGGCCGACCTCGCGGAAGCGTCCTCCCTCGGCGGCACTCGCTGGCTGGCGATCGCGGTCGCCGACCGCTCGCCCGGGCACGCCAACGCCCGGATCCGGCTCGCGGTCGCGATCGACGAGGCCACCGCGGTCGACGCCGGGTCCAACCTCCTCACCACCGAGGACGAGATCCGCTGGGACGACGGCGAGCTGCTCTCCCGGCGAATCGACAAGCTCGGCGCGATCCCGCTGGCCGAGCGCGCGATCGACCCGGACGTCAACATACGGGCGGACGCCGTCCTGGCCGGCGTCAAAAAAGAGGGCCTGAACCGGCTGCGGTGGGACACGGACGCGCGCGTCCTGCGGGAGCGCCTGGCGTTCGCCCACGCCGCCCTCGGGCCGCCCTGGCCGGCCATGGACGACGGGACGCTGCTGGACCGGGCCGCGGAGTGGCTCGGCCCGGACCTGACCCGGGTCCGCCGCCGGGCCGACCTGGCCAAGGTCGACGCCGGAGCCGCGCTGCGGCGGCTGCTGCCCTGGCCCGAGGCGGCCCGCCTCGACGAGCTCGTCCCCGAGCGCCTGGCGGTACCCAGCGGATCGAAGATCCGCGTCGACTACCGCGACCCGGCCGCGCCGGTGCTCGCGGTCAAGGTGCAGGAGGCGTTCGGCTGGACCGCGACCCCGACGGTGGCGGGCGTCCCGGTCCGCCTGCACCTGCTCTCACCGGCCGGACGTCCGGTCGCGGTGACGTCGGACCTGGAGTCGTTCTGGCGCACCGGCTACCCCAGCGTGCGGGCCGAGCTCCGCGGCCGGTACCCGAAACACCCCTGGCCCGACGACCCGACGACGGCGACGCCGACTAGGCGGACCACCCGTCCCCGATAGCCGGTGCCCGGTAGAGCTCGCTGATGCCGAGGACGTCGGCCAGGCTGCGCAGCTCGGCCTCGAACATCGGCCCGGCGTCCGAGAGCGCGAACTTGAGCTGCCCGAACACCTCCATCGACACCGTGCCGTAGAGCCGGATCCAGGCGCTCAGGAAGACTTGGGTGACGCCCAGGGGTAGCGGCTGCGGGAAGCAGTCGTTCCAGGTCTGGAGCTGTTCGCGCAGCTGGGGCTCGATCTCGTCGTCGGCCGGGATCGGGAACGGCCGGGTCAGGAACAGCTCGGTGATCAGGTTGCCGAAGACCTGGCCGAACCGCTCGCCGGTGGGGTCGACCGAGCCGTCGGACGGCCGGTCCAGCCCGATCGCCGAGCTGGTGAACACCAGCGTGAACTCGGCCGGATAGGCCATCGCCCAGCGGCGGAACTCGCGGCTGACCGCCAGCAGCTTCTTGACCAGCTCGGTCTCGGCGTCGCGGACCTGCTCCAGCGACTCGGTCAGCTCGAGTTTCAGCTCGGCGACCAGCGCGGCGATCAGGTCTTCGCGGCTCGCGTAGTAGCGGTACAGCGCCGGCGCGGACATCCCCATCGCCCGGGCTATCGCGCGCAGCGAGAGCCCGTCGTACCCCTCGGTGACCAGCATTCGGCGCGCGGTGGTCTGGATCTCCTCGACCGTTTCGGCCCGGAGCCTCTCGCGACGAGTGAGCGGTGCAGTCACTTCGGTCCTCCTTCGACGACGCTGCCGAAGCCTAACGCGGTAGCGAACACCCGTTGTTGAGTAAATAGTATTGCTTTCGCGAACAGTGTATGCAAGATTGTCGGGCGTACGCAGCTTACAGTGTTCGCACTGCGATCAGAGATCGCACGATGCCCGGAGGGGGCAACGATGTTCGAGCGACTCGGGCGGACGATGTACCGCCGACGGTGGGTGGTCCTCGGTCTTGCCGTGGCCTTCATCGCGTTCGGCGGCATCTGGGGAACCCAGGTGTTCGGCCAGCTGATCGGGGGCGGGTTCGACAACCCGTCCAGCGAGAGCACCCGCGCCATCGAGAAAGCGGACGCGGACCTCGGGCGGGACGGCGCCGACGTCATCGTCCTGTACCGCAGCGCGACCACGACCGTGGACGACCCGTCGTTCGCATCGGCGGTCGACGGCACGCTGTCGAAGCTGCCCAGCGACGTCGTGACCAGGACGGCGACGTACTGGAGCACGAAGAGTCCGGGGCTGGTCAGCCACGACAAGCACGCGACCTACGCGGTGCTGACCCTGAAGGGCGACGACGACGAAGCCCGCGCCGACGCCCTCGACGAGATCCACGACGACCTGGCCGCCCCGGGGTTACAGACGCAGGTCGGCGGCCCGGCCGCGATCAACCGGGACATCAACACCCAGGTGTCCGAGGACATCGCGACCGCCGAGTCGCTCTCGATGCCGGTGCTGCTGGTCCTGCTCGTGATCATCTTCGGCAGCCTGGCGGCGGCGAGCCTGCCGTTGGCGGTGGGTGGTCTGGCGATCCTGGGGGCGTTCACCGCGCTGCGTGGTCTGAGTTACGTGACCGACGTGTCGGTGTTCTCGGTCAACGTGGTCACGATCCTCGGGCTGGGCCTGGCGATCGACTACGGGTTGTTCATGGTCGGGCGGTTCCGCGAGGAGCTGTCCCGCGGCGCGACCACGGAAGACGCGGTCGCCCGGACGATGGCCACGGCCGGCCGGACGGTCGCGGTCTCCGGCGTCACGGTGGCGGTCTCGCTGGCCGGGCTGCTGATCTTCCCGCTCGCGTTCCTGCGCTCGATGGGCCTCGGCGGCCTCTCCGCGGTGCTGGTCGCGATGATCGCCGCGCTGACCGTGCTGCCCGCCCTGCTGGGCGTGCTCGGGCACCGGGTGGATGCCTTGTCGGTGCGACGCCTCTTCCGCCGCAAGGCCGCGGTTCAGGTCGAACGCGGGTTCTGGTACCGCCTGGCGCACAGCATCATGCGTCGTCCGGTGGTGTACGCGGTCGGTGTGCTGGCGGTGTTGTTGCTGGCCGGGGCGCCGTTCCTGCGGGTGGAGTTCGGGGGGATCGACGCGCGGGCGTTGCCGTCGGGGACCGAGAGCCGGGTGGTGTCGGAGACCCTGGATCGGGATTTCGTGCGGAACGGTCAGTCGCCGATCAC